>JAZFZN010000226.1:0-2479 GCA_036475515.1 Gammaproteobacteria bacterium | reverse complement strand
GCGGTGTTCTGAACGCCAGCTTCGAAGGTGTCGAAGGGGAAAGTCTGTTGTTTGCGTTGCGCGATCTTGCTGTTTCGAGCGGTTCGGCCTGTACGTCGGCGACCAAAGAACCATCCTACGTGCTGCGTGCGCTTGGTTGTTGCGACCAGTTGGCGCAGAGCTCGATCCGTTTCAGTGTCGGTCGTTTTACGACCGAGGAAGAGATCGAGTTCGTGATTCCGACCGTGTGCGAGCAGGTCCAGCGCCTACGAGACATCGCCCCGTCAGACGCGCAGCGCCTGGCACAGTAATACGGTAGAATTTCCCGCTACGTCCGGATGCAGTACAGCGACCTGGTACGCGAGTATTTCGAGCGGCCACGCCATGCGGGGCCGGTCGGGGGACCGGTGGCGACCGCTGCACGGGGTACGGCAGGACGTGTCGCGGATGGCGTATTTGTCCAGTTCACAGCCCAGGTGAGGGCAGAAACGGCGACGGAGCTGGGTTTCAACGCGTATGGATGTCCGTACACGATCGCGATAGCGAGTCGCTTGACCGAGACACGCGCGGGCAAGCCGATCAGCGAAGTCGCGGACATCGACGTCGCGGGTCTCGCTGCCGAACTCGGGATTCCGGACGAAAAACTGGTGTGCATATTGACGGCACAGGACGCTCTGGCGGCGCTCGCCGAGGACTGGAAGGGGCGCGGCACAATAGAGGACTGAATGGAAACCACAATGGCGATCACACTGACAGAACCAGCCGCGGAACGCGTGCAGACCTACCTGAAGCGCCGCGGCGGCGGCATCGGTCTCAGACTGGGTGTCCGAAAGACAGGATGCTCCGGTTTTTCGTATGTGATCGACTACGCAGACAAGGTCGGCGAGAAGGATGTGGTTTTCGATACAGGGGGCGTCAAGATCATTGTCGACAGCGACGCATTGACCATCCTGGACGGTACCGAAGTCGATTTCGTAAAAGACGGTGTGAACGAAGCGTTCAAATTTCACAACCCGAACGTATCGGACGAGTGTGGTTGCGGCGAGAGCTTCAGCGTGTAGCCGCAAACACGCCGTTTCAAACTGACACAGAACCCGCGCAAGTCGCGGGTTCGTATTGTCAATACGAATGGCATGAGGAGATTCTGCGAAATGGCAGTCGAGCGCACCCTGTCCATCATCAAACCGGACGGCGTAGCAAAGAACATCATCGGCGAGATTTACACCCGTTTCGAGAAAGGCGGGCTACAGATCGTTGCCGCACGTATGATGCATCTATCGAGAGAAGAAGCCGAAGGCTTCTATGTAGTTCACAAAGACAGAGCGTTTTTCAACGATCTCGTTGAATTCATGACCTCTGGTCCGATCGTCGTACAGGTTCTGGAAGGCGATGACGCTATTACGAAGAACCGCGCCCTGATGGGCGCGACCGATCCAAAGGAGGCCGCTTCCGGGACGATCCGCGCCGATTTTGCAGAGACCATCGAGCAGAACGTTGTACACGGGTCCGACGGGCCGGACACTGGGCGTGCCGAGATCGACTTCTTTTTTGGTGATGGCGGGGTCTACAGCAGGACTTGCTAGTATGGCCGGGACGCGTGTCAATCTGTTTGGTCTGAATCGCCCGGGTCTGGAGGCGTTTTTGGTTTCCCTCGGCGAGAAACCTTATCGCGCGCGTCAGATCCTGATGTGGATCTATCATCGCGGTGTCGATGACTTCGACAGCATGACCGATCTCGGTCTCGGACTGCGTAGTCGCCTGACAGAAACCGCCGAGATACGTGTACCCGAGATCATCAATGCACAGGAATCGACGGACGGCACGCGCAAATGGTTGTTGCGCATGGACAAAGCACAGGGGATAGAGACGGTATTCATCCCTGAGCAGCGCCGTGGCACCTTGTGTATTTCGAGTCAGGTCGGCTGTGCACTCGATTGCTCGTTTTGTGCAACCGGTGCTCAGGGTTTTAACCGCAATCTGACGACGGCGGAGATCGTTGGACAAGTGTGGCTCGCCAGTCGGGAACTTGGGCGCACCCATGATGGCGAACGGACGATCACGAATGTCGTGTTGATGGGTATGGGCGAACCCCTTGCGAATTATCGCAACGTGCTGCCGGCGTTGAATCTGTTCATGGACGATTTCGGGTTTGGTTTGTCACGTCGTCGTGTGACCCTGTCGACTTCGGGTCTGGTGCCACAGATCGATCGACTCGGCCAGGACTGCAACGTCGCACTCGCTGTTTCCCTGCACGCGCCAAACGATTCCTTACGCGACGAGCTGGTGCCGATCAACCGCAAACACCCGATCCGCGAACTACTCGACGCCTGCTGGCGCTATGTCGACGGCGGAGCAGGTCGTCACATTACATTCGAATACGTGATGCTCGATGGCGTGAATGACCAGCCGGTGCATGCCCGGCAGCTCGCCCGGCTGTTCGAACACCGGCCGGCCAAGATCAATTTGATCCCCTTCAATCCGGTCCCCGGAACGAGGTATC
>JAZFZN010000225.1:0-3119 GCA_036475515.1 Gammaproteobacteria bacterium | reverse complement strand
GCTGTGCTGGCGGTCGTGGGTCTCGTCAACGTCCCGATCATCCACTACTCGGTGAAGTGGTGGAATTCACTGCACCAGGGACCAATTTTTCCAAAGATGCAGGAATCGACGGTCGACCCGGACATGGTTGTCTGGTTGCTGCTGATGATCGCGGGATTCACGTGTTATTTTGCCTGGTTGTTGCTCGTGCGCGTACGCGCCGAGGTGCTGGAACGCGGTCGCGATACACGTTGGGTCCGGGAGGCGGTCGAGTTATGAGTGAATTTCTTTCGATGGGTGGTTATGGCCTCTACGTCTGGGGATCATTCGGAGTGACTGCTGTCGTGATGGCCGTCAATGCGGTCTTGGCTTATCGCCGCCTCGGCGAAGTGAAGCAACGCGCGCGGCTGCGGGTGGATGCGGCACGTGCCGCGGGAGCGACCCAATGACACCAACACGTCGTCGTCGTCTCATCGCCGTCGCCCTGATTCTCGTCGGTGTCGGGCTTGCGAGCGCGCTCGCGTTGCGTGCGTTCCAGGAGAACATTCTGTTTTTCTACGACCCGTCACAGGTCGTGTCCGGTGAAGCACCGGTCGATCGCGTGTTCAGAATCGGTGGCATGGTGACCGAAGGCAGTGTCGTTCACGAAACGGGCGTTTTGAATGTCGTGTTCGACGTGACGGATTTCAGCGAAACGGTAACCGTGAACTACGCGGGTTTATTGCCGGACCTGTTCCGCGAAGGGCAGGGCGTTATCGCGATCGGCCGACTCAATGATGATGGGGTGTTCGTTGCCGACGAAGTACTTGCCAAACACGATGAGACCTATATGCCACCTGAAGTTGCCGAATCCCTGAAAGAAAAACACGGCTCATCGACACCGGAAACCCAATGATTCCCGAACTCGGTCATTTCGCACTGATCCTGGGGCTTACGATGGCGCTCGCACAGGCGTACTTCTGCCTCGTCGGTGCGGCAACCAACCGCCAGAACCTGATGGTCCTCGGTCGGCCGGCAGCCGCCGGACAGTTTGTGTTCGTTGCATTGTCGTTTGTTTGCCTGGCCTGGGCGTTTGTGAATCACGATTTCTCGGTCGCCTATGTCGCGCAAAACTCAAATTCCGGGTTGCCGACGATATATCGCATAGCGGCCGTTTGGGGTGCACACGAGGGCTCGATGTTGTTGTGGGTGCTCGTGCTGACCGGATGGACGCTTGCGGTTGCAGCGAGCAGTCGTGCGTTACCGGAAGTATTTGCGGCACGCGTGCTGGGCGTGTTGGGTCTGGTCAGTGTCGGGTTCATATTGTTCACCTTGCTGACATCGAATCCTTTTGAACGCCTGATTCCACCGGCTTTCGACGGACGCGACCTGAATCCACTGTTGCAGGATCCAGCCATGGCAATCCACCCACCGATCCTGTACATGGGTTACGTCGGGTTTTCGGTTGCCTTTGCGTTTGGCGTCGCGGCTCTGATCGGTGGACAACTCGATCCGTCCTGGGCGCGTTGGACGCGACGTTGGACGACACTCGCATGGATGTTTCTGACCACCGGGATCGCGCTGGGCAGCTGGTGGGCCTACTACGAACTCGGCTGGGGTGGCTGGTGGTTCTGGGATCCGGTTGAGAATGCGTCGTTCATGCCGTGGCTGGTCGGAACCGCCTTGATTCATTCGCTCGCGGTGACCGAAAAACGTGGCGCATTCGTTTCCTGGACGCTGTTGCTTTCGATTTGCGCATTTGCATTGTCGTTGCTCGGAACCTTTCTGGTCCGTTCCGGTGTGCTGGTTTCGGTGCATGCGTTCGCGTCCGATCCGCAACGTGGTCTGTTCATCCTCGTGTTTCTCGCGATCGTCATCGGTGGCTCCTTGTTGCTCTACGCAGTCCGCGCGCCACGCATGATTTCGATGGTCGGATTCAAGCCGTTTTCACGGGAAACATTTCTGCTGTTCAACAACGTTTTCCTCGTGATCGCGGCGGCGTTGATTCTTCTCGGAACGCTCGCGCCATTGATCACCGACTATTTGTGGAACTGGAAGATCTCGGTCGGTCCACCGTATTTCGAGCTTGTGTTTCTGGTACCGATGCTGCCGTTGGTTGTTCTGCTCGGCGTTGGTCCACATGTGCCGTGGAAGAAGGGCAGGCCCAAACGCCTGTTGCGGCAGCTTGCACCGGTTGGTATCACAGCGGTCGTCGTGGGCTTGCTGATCACGTTGTTTGTGTACGGCGGCGGGACTGCATTGACGATCGTCGGAGCAATGGCCGCATTCTGGATCCTGCTCAGTGCATTGTATGAACCGTGGCGTCGCTGGCGTCAGCGTGGTTCGTTGAAGGGGATGCCACGTGCCGTCGTCGGCATGACGGTTGCACACCTCGGGGTCGGTCTTTTCGTGCTGGGTGTGACCGTGACGAAGTCATTCGGTATCGAGGAAGATCTGCGGCTCGATCCGGGGGAACAGGTCGATGTCAGTGGTTACAGTTTCATGTTCCGCGACGTCACCCGATTTGAAGGGCCGAACTACAGTGCCATTCAGGGCGAATTCCTGGTCGCCAAGGACAACAAACCGGTGGCCGTGTTGTGGCCACAAAAAAGAGTCTACCGTGTACAACAGAATCCGATGACCGAGGCGGCCATCGACGGGAAGCTGACACGCGATCTGTTCGTCGCACTCGGTGAACCGCTGGACAGAGGCGCATGGTCTGCGCGCATACAGTACAAACCGCTGCTGCGTTTTGTTTGGCTCGGTGCGTTGTTCATGGCCTTCGGTGGTCTCATCGTCGCAACGGACCGTCGCTATCATACGGCGAAGGCGCGACAACCCGAGATGGAAAGCGGCGTGGAGACGGTTTGATGCGTTATCTGCTGCCGTTTCTGATTTTCACGGCACTGATCCTGCTGTTCGTCGTCGGTCTGTCGCGCGATCCAACCGAAGTGCCATCGCCTTTGATCGGCAAACCTGCACCCCGGTTCGTTCTGCCGCGTCTCGACAACCCGGACGAATTCGTCGACCAGGAGACGTTTGCTGGACAAGTCACGCTCGTGAATGTCTGGGCAACCTGGTGTGTCGGTTGCCGGCAGGAACACGACATGCTGCTGCGTATTGCGGCCAGCGGTGTCGTCCCGATCGTCGGGCTGAACTGG
>JAZFZN010000224.1:0-5111 GCA_036475515.1 Gammaproteobacteria bacterium | reverse complement strand
AACACTGCGTTGTCGCGTTTGATCAGTTTCACATTGCTCGCCACCCTGGTCGTCGCCGCCGGTCTGCTCGGCTACGCCACATGGCTGTCGTTCCGCGTACGAAAACTGCGGGATCTGGCCGAAGGTGCGATCGCAAAAGACGGTTCGATCCGCGCCGAAATACCCGTCAGCCGCAGCAGCGATGAACTCGGCGACCTGTCACGCAGCTTTGCCGGTCTGCTCGGACGACTTCGAGAGTACAACGAGTATCTGCGAACACTTGCCGCAAAACTGTCCCACGAACTGAAAACACCACTGGCGGTCGTGCGTTCGTCGCTGGAGAACCTCGAAAATGAGCCGCTGGATGTTTCCTCAAGAATCTACGCGCATCGCGCTTTGGACGGCAGCGAACGGTTGGGAACGATCCTGACCGCGATGAGCGAGTCGAACCGGGTCGAACAGGCGATCGCGACAGCAGAGCGGGAGAAATTCGACCTCGCGGAACTGGTACGCAACATGGCCGGTGCGTATGGGGACGTGTTTCCCGAACGTCAATTTGTTTCGGAAGTCCCTGGCGCGCGGTGTTCGTTCGACGGAGTGCCTGATCTGATCGGACAGATGCTCGACAAACTCGTCGACAACGCCGTGGACTTCAGTCCACCAGGAAGTCAGATCCGGATCGGTCTGGAATCGGACGAAGACGGGTACCTGCTCAGCGTGCAAAATCAGGGTCCACCGTTGCCTGAGACGATGCGACTCCAGTTGTTCGACCCGATGGTTTCGATCCGTCGTCACAAGAGCGATGCGCCGCACCTCGGACTGGGTCTTTTCATCGTACGTCTGATCGCCGCATATCATGGCGGTACGATCGAAGGTCGAAATACTGACAACGGCGTCCAATTCGATGTACACGTCGGACACAATGCAGGCAGGGAGAATGACGCGTGAATAGTGACGTGATCTGTGCCGCTGAAGAGATCAGGGAGCAAGCCGGCCTGAAATAAGTCTCAGTTCATTCCCGGTTTGAAGACCATCAAACCGAACAGGACGACCACACTGGTGAACGCTAAGATCCCTAGTAAGACCCATATTCTCATCAAACGATGGTACTCGTGCGGAAGTTCTCCTGGTACGGTCCCTTTGGAAAGCATCCGGTTCAACCGCCGCTGAATCCAAACCACGGGCAGCCAACAGACTCCTACGAACAGGAATACCGACATGACTGCGATGAACCAGGTTGATGTATACGGAATCCCCAGTCGCTCTGTTAACCACAACCCACTCGCAAACTGAACGACGATCGCTGGTGTCGTAAACAACCAGTCGGCCAGGACAACCTGTCGGTTGGTTCCACGCATCACGGCCACGTCGCCGCTCTTGTAGGCGCGGAACATGAAAAACGCTGTACCGATTCCTGTCCCGAACAGAATGGTCGAACTAATGATATGTACCAGCTTGACGGTCAGGTAAGCGTTCACAGAACTAGCGCTCCCCTTCTACGACCGTCCACGAAATATCGAAATCAGAAACTGCGTCGTCGAACTCATCCAAAGTGATGAACTCGATACAGGGATGTGCGCCTCGTCGCGCGATTTCACCGCGGATCAGTCTCCTGGTCAGCAGAATTGCCGGAACACAGGGTATCTCAGGACCGTGGTTGCGGTGAGCGGTTAGATACCAGGTCAACGAGCGCGATCGTTGTTCGCTGTCGTCGCCCCAAATGCGTACGTGCATTCCTCCAGTGTCGGTCCCCATGGATTCGAACCGGTCGCTCATGCGCTTGAACCACTTCACGTGTTTTGACCAATCGGTCATCAAATCCAGACGGACGGGCCAGGCCATCGCCCACAAACCGAACTGCTGCCATGCGAGCTCCAACGCCGCATGAAACGTAACGGTCTCGACATCCGGGTAGTGTTTCGGAAACAACGTCAGGTCGGGCACATCGCACGCACCAAGCCAGCGACGGCCCAAGGACGGATAACTGTGCGTCTTCAGATCTTGCCATCCATATGCCGTTTCCCACCGACCATCTCGGAGCCACTGAAACGGTTTTCCGCAATAACTGAGTACGGCCGCGATCGTGCCGGCTCCTCTCGGTGTCTTGTTGGCGGGCGCAATCGAGATCTCGATACCGCGGATTGTTTCAAAACGTGAGCGAAACTTCTCGATCACGGCTGATGAAACGGCTGGAAGCGTGCTGGCGCCGGATACCAGCAGAACGTTCTGTCGCCGAGCCAACTCATCGAGCTGACCGAAACTGGCCACGAATTCGCGGCCATCTGCGAGATCCATGTAGTGACTGGCACAGGCGATGCACGCTCTAGCCACACGATAGTCCTGGCCTTGAAACGGACCGGCGGTATTGACGACTACCGTAGGATCGAGGGATGACAGTCTTTCTTCAAAGTCGGCTGCGCTATGGTCCAGCTGAACGGCGTACAAGTTCGCTTTCGCTCGGCCACGGAGGACTTCGGCGTAAGCCTGGGACCGGGCAAGGTTGCGACCTGCAACAAGTATTTCGATCCCCGCTTCATTTGCGAGACTTCTACAAATACGGCTACCGAAATGACCGGCGCCACCGAGGACAACTACGCGCGGAATACTCGGCAAGCCGGGCTACTCCGACCCAAGTTCGCGTATCTGTTTGTCGTGATAACGGCCAAGCGTCAGCTGGGCGATGATCGCTCCTGACAACGCGAGGAACATGTCCCATTGGGTGTCCCAGACATCGCCCTGTGTGCCAAGAAACTGCTGTGCACCGCCGCCGGCGATCACCGCGACCCACCACTCGATCAGTTCGTAGAACGCGCTGATCGCGAGGCATACGCTGGTCACGAGGATGAACAGCCAACGGCTGTGGCCCACCGGTGAGGATCGGATCAGGATTTCACGCACCAGGATTGCGGGGACGAAACCCTGAGCAAAGTGTCCGATACGGTCGTAGTTGTTCCGCGAAAAATCGAAAACATCCTGCATCCAGAATCCCAGCGGCACCCGTGCATAGGTGTAATGACCACCGAGGATCAATATCAGACCATGAAGGAACAGCAACGCATACAACAGCAGCGTCAATGGATAACGTTTATAGGTCGCGATCAGGATCGGAACAGCGATCAACACCGGTGCGACCTCGAGCCACCAAGTGGCGCGATCGTAGGGGTTGATACCGGACATGACGAGAGCGACGAATGTCGCGATCAGAAGGATCTTAAGCGGAAGCGTCTTGCTGTCGCTCATGACAGAGGAACTACTCGTAGCATACCTTGATGATCAGGAATGTTTGCTCTCCCTCCGGAAGTTTTACGGTGATTTCATCGTCGAGTTTTTTGCCGAGCAGGGCTTGTCCCATTGGTGCATCCATGCTCACAGCTTGTTTCGAAGCATCCGATTCATCCGGTCCGACGATTCTGAACTCCCGCGTCGTCCCGTTTTCATATTGGATCGTCACCCAGGCGCCGAAGAACACACGCTCGGGATCGTCCGGTTTCTGATCGACGACGACCATACCATCAAGTCGTTTGGTCAGAAAACGGATGCGCCTGTCGATCGCGTACAGCTGTTTCTTGCCGTATATGTACTCGGCGTTCTCCGACCGGTCACCCTGCGCAGCCGCTTCTGAAACCGCTTGCGTCACCCTGGGTCGTTCCGCTCTCCACAGATGATCGAGTTCGTCACGTAGGTGTTGCGCGCCCTCAGGCGTGATGTACTTCGAACCGGGTTTTGCGGGTGGACGCCAACGACCCATAGTCAGTCCTTGCTCGCAACGGGGTCAGAGCGGGGTCTGACCCCGTTCGGAGCAGTGCCAGAGCAGTGTCAGAGCAGATTCCGCTTCCACTTTTGAATGATCAGCCAGTAGACGACGGCGTTCAGCGCGAACAGGCCGATTCCGAGTGCCCATTGGATGGTGGGCGTCAGGCCAGCCGGATACAACAGCGGCTTCAGATAGTGTTCGATAAACCCGCCTTCGTAACCCGCCAGACCCCCTAAATGGCGAAACGCGTTCTCGAGCGGCGTCAACGGACAGATCCAGCCGGTGAACTCGATCACCATGCCCCAGATCAACGCCGGAATGTGCAGCCATACGACCTTCGGCCATTTCAGTGCAAGTAAGCCACCAGCGACCACAAATACGACGAACGCGAGATGCGTAACGACGACAAGATCGGCGAGGATCCGCCACAGCATTAAAGGCCCAGTACCTCCTTGCCCTGAACGAACACGATATCGACAGGGATGTTCGCCTCGGCCAGCCTCGCGAGATCGGCGGCGAGGTCGTGGCCGATGACCCCTTTCTCATCGAGCAGTTGCTTGGCTCCTTCGTAGTCGCCGTCGCCCTGCAACACCAGAAGCAGGTTCGACAAACCGGCGATGGCCTCCTGCATCTTTTCAAAGTTGACGCTGTAGCGGCCGGTCTCGGGATCGCGCTCGAATGCCCCGTTTTCGGCGAAATAGTTGAATCGCACCATGTTCGCACGCCCGTGCGCGCTCGACGCGCCGAAGCGTATCGATCGGAAAATGCCGGCCAGAAACGTCACGTAGTGGTCCATCAACTCCGTATCCGGTAGCTCACCTTTGTTATGCAGCTCCGTGATCATGTACAGCCCGAGAATGTCTGCCTTGCCTTCTTCCATCGGCGACGATGTTTCCTTTAGTGCCTCGCGAACGGTTTCTTCCCCGGACAGTGTGTTCTTGATGCCCAGACCGTGTGCTACTTCGTGAAACATAGTGTTCGAAAAAAAGGCGTCGAAGGTGATGTGATCGCGCTGATCATCAACGATCAGAACATCTGCAATCGGTTCGAGGATCTTGTCGAACTTTGCGCGCATCGCGTTTTTGATCTGCAGGCGTCGCGTTCCCTTCTCCAGTTGTACCTGTTCGTCATTTGGAAGATTGATCGCAATTGTCTTGGAACCGGCGTTCGAGTTCCCGGCGTAGTAGACGGCGTCGTACGCGTTCAGGTCCGAGTCGCTACCAGGCTCTTCCCGTTTGTATTCATCCGGGACCGGCAAGCCACGTTGCAGCTCGGGCAGGAACGCCACGAATCGCGACAGACGTTCGCTCCATTCGGGATCCTTGATCAAAACGTAGGATTCGAATGCCGCCCTGTAGCCGAACAACTGGTCCTCATA
>JAZFZN010000223.1:0-3192 GCA_036475515.1 Gammaproteobacteria bacterium | reverse complement strand
TCGCTGCTGGTGACCGACGAGTTCATGCAGGCGGTCCGCGCCGACCGCATTTGGAAGCTCGCGTTTCCTGTGACGGAAAAGGAAGTCGCCGAAGACGGGATCGATCTAAACGACCCCGAGACGATCGTGTGGCGCGATTGGCCGGATGTAGAACCGTACGTGCGGGACGCCCAGGCGCGCGTGGCGTGCAGGATCTATGAAGAACTCCCTGCACGCCGCGTCTGGGATGTGATCATGTCCTCGACTTACGATTTCGCAGAGCCGGGTTTCGTGTTGATCGACAAGGTCAACGAAATGAACAACAACTGGTTCTGCGAAAATATCCGGGCCACGAATCCATGTGTGACCGCCGACACTTGGGTGCAGACCGCTTCAGGGCCGCGGCAGGTCAGTGACCTGATCGGCGTGCCGTTTGTAGCGCGTGTCGATGGTCAGGATCACGCGTCCGGTGCCGAAGGATTTTTCAAAACCGCGACCAAGCCCGTCGTCCGGGTAAGCACGAAACAGGGACACAGCCTGCGTTTGACAGCCGACCATCGGCTGCGGCGCGTACGCCGCTTCACACGCTTTGTCACCGATACCGAATGGTGTGCCGCCGGGGACCTGAACCCGGGTGACCGCGTGTTGTTGAACGACCACCGCAGCGGGGCCGAATGGCCAGGTGCGTACACCCGCGAACAAGGTTACCTGCTCGGTCTTTTGGTCGGCGACGGCACACTGAAAGATGGCAAAGCCGTTTTGTCGGTATGGCGTCCCGCCGCCGCGGTCAATGACCTGACAATGACGGCCGGTGTGGACGGTGTTATGGCCGAAGCAGAGCATGCCGCCGAAGCCCTGCCACACAGGGCCGATTTCACCGGTTGGCACAGGGTTGCAGGTCGCAACGAACAGCGGTTGTCTCTTGCTGCGCTCAGGGAACTTGCCGAAAACGTCGGTATGACGTCCGGTGCAAAGACCATCACACGATCGGTCGAAACCGGCTCGAGTGAGTTCTACAAGGGTTTTCTGCGTGGTTTCTTCGACGCGGACGGGTCGGTTCAGGGGACGCAGGCCAAAGGGGTCAGCGTCCGTCTTTCGCAGTCGGACCTGCCACGTCTCGAAGCCGTGCAACGCATGCTGTTGCGGCTCGGCATTTCCTCGACAATCTATTCCAACCGGCGTAACGCTGGGACAACGATCCTTCCGGACGGAAATGGTGGCGTCGCCGAGTTCCAGGTTCGTGCCCAGCACGAACTCGTAATCTCCGGAGAGAGCATCGCACTTTTTGCCGCAGCGATCGGGTTTGCGGACACGGAAAAGATGGGGCGACTTTCGACAGCGTTGAAGCAATACCGGCGTGCACTGAATCGTGAACGCTTCACCGCAACCATCGAGTCCGTCACCGAAGACGGTGTCGAGGCGGTGTACGACGTTCAGGTTCCGGGAATCAATACCTTTGATGCGAACGGCTTGCATGCGCACAACTGTGGCGAGCAACCGCTGCCACCGTACGGTTCATGCCTGCTCGGTTCTGTGAACCTGACCAAGTTCGTCCTGGATCCATTCAGCGAACACGCGCGTTTCGATTGGGACGAGTTCAAGGAAGTGGTCAAAGTGTTTACGCGCATGCTCGACAACGTCGTCGAGATCAACGGCTTGCCGTTGTCGGGTCAACGGGACGAGATCAAGCGTAAGCGCCGGCACGGGATGGGATTCCTGGGGCTGGGTTCGACCCTGGCGATGTTGAAGATGAAATACGGTTCGCCGGCATCGGTCGAGTTCACCGAGAAGGTAGCGCGCGAACTTGCCGTGGCCGGTTGCGAGACCGCCGTCGAACTGGCGAAGGAAAAAGGCCCGGCACCGATTATGGAAGAGGAGTTCACGATCACACCGGAAATGCTGCGCCGTCGACCGGAGATGTTGAACGACGGCTGGAAAGCCGGTGACACCATCCTCGGCAAGGTGCTGCACGCGAAGTACAGCCGCTACATGCAACGCATCGCTGAAGTGGCCCCGGCTCTCGCTAACGATCTGATCACGCACGGTGCACGATTCACGCACCACAGTTCGATCGCACCGACCGGGACGATCTCGTTGTCACTGGCGAATAACGCCAGCAACGGTATTGAACCTTCGTTTGCACATCACTATTTCCGCAACGTGATTCGTGAAGGACGCAAGACGAAGGAGAAAGTTGACGTGTTCTCGTTCGAGCTCCTCGCCTATCGCGAACTGGTCAACCGGGATGCATTGCCGGAGTCGGAAGACGAAACAAACGCTCTGCCTGAGTACTTCACGACGGCCGAGGACATCACGCCAAAAGAGCACGTGGACATTCAGGCGGCTGCACAGAAATGGGTCGATTCGTCGATATCGAAAACGGCTAACGTTCCGACGGATTACCCGTACGAAGATTTTAAAGACATCTACCTGTATGCCTGGAAACAGGGTCTCAAGGGTTGCACGACATTCCGTTTCAACCCGGAAGCCTTCCAGGGGGTACTGGTGAAGGAAAACGACCTGAAGAACACGGTCTACACGTTCACGCTGGACGACGGGGCCGTGATCGAAGTGCGGGGCGACGAAGAGGTGGAATACGACGGCGAAACACACACCGCCGCGAACCTGTTCGACGCACTGAAGGAAGGTTACTACGGAAAATTCTGACGGTCCCCGTCGGGTACAAAGAATTGGGTGGGCCGCTGAAAGTTACCAGCACATTTTACTTTGGGGGTATGCGCTTACGTGGCTAGTAATCACAGCGGCTCATCCAAACCAACTCATAAGAGACCGAAACAATGGCTGCCAACATAAAAATAGACCGGAAAATCGTCAAGTACGTTGTCGCTTCGTCAGATGCACACACGGAGCAGACCGTTGAAAGCCGAAATGACGTGCCCGAACCAGCACCGGAGCCTGAAAAGCAGGACACCGGCAGCAAGATCATCCACATGCATGAGAAGGTGGAGCGTCCCGAGGTCCTTATCGGTTCGACCTACAAGGTCAAAACACCGGTCTCGGATCACGCAATGTATGTGACGATAAACGATATCGTGCTGAACCAGGGCACCGAGAACGAACAACGCCGGCCGTTCGAGATATTCATCAACTCCAAGAATCTCGACCACTATCAGTGGATCGTCGCGTTGACGCGGATTATCTCAGCCGTGTTCCGCAAGGGCGGCGACGTGACGTTCCTGGTCGACGAGCTGA
>JAZFZN010000222.1:0-2633 GCA_036475515.1 Gammaproteobacteria bacterium | reverse complement strand
ACGGGGCTGTGCTGCTGGTGCTGGGTCATCTTGTGGGCGTTCTCCGGCCACCGCTTGCTTTCATGAAATCAACTAGTTCGTCACGGCTTGGGTTGCGCATGATCAGTTGTTGCAGTTCACGATCGGTTGCCAAAACTTCGTGAATTGCGACACGACCCTTGTAACCGGAGTCGTAGCATTCCGAACAACCACGACCTTTGTACAAACGAATTTTGTCGGACTTCTTCCAGCAATATCGCTCAAGCATCTCGGTCGTGGGTCGATAGCTGGTTTTGCAGGCGGGGCAGATCGTACGCACGAGGCGTTGTGCGACGACGCCGACCAGGGCCGAAGACAGCAGATAAGGTTCAACACCCATGTCGATCAGACGTGTGATCGCACCGCCTGCGTCATTGGTATGTAGTGTCGAGAGTACGAGATGGCCGGTCAGTGCCGCCTGGACAGCGGTCTCGGCGGTCTCGTGTTCACGGATCTCGCCAACCATGACGATGTCCGGATCCTGACGCAGCACGTGTTTCAGCATCCGGCTGAATGTCAGCCCGATTGCTGGTTTGATTTCGTTCTGGTTGACGATGTCGATCTGGTACTCGATCGGGTCTTCGATCGTGACGATGTTCTTCTCGATGCTGTTCAGATGTGATAATGCGGCATAGAGCGTCGTCGTCTTGCCGCTACCGGTCGGACCGGTTGCCAGCAGCATGCCGTAGTTGCCCCTCAGCATTTCGTGGAAACGCTGGTTGGTCTCGTCGCTCATCCCGAGTTTGTCGATGTCGAGAATGACCTGGTTCTTGTCCAATACACGCAATACGATTTTTTCGCCGAACAAACCCGGCAGCGACGAGAAACGAAGATCGACGGAACGGCCCTGCGTATGTACCTGGACGCGGCCGTCCTGTGGCAGGCGTCGTTCGGAGATGTCCAGATTGGCCATCACTTTCAGACGCGAAACGATCGCCGGATGCAGTTCGATTCTTGGTGACTTGAATTCGTACAACACGCCGTCGATGCGATAACGGATCCGTGTCTTGGTTCGGAACGGTTCGATATGAATATCACTGGCGCCGTCGCGAACCGCGCGCTGGATGATCGCGTTGACGAGGTTGATGACCGGACTTCCGGCGGCGAGTTCGTCGATCGCGGTGTAGTCGTCGGGCAGAAGTTGTTCGACAACCGCAAAGTCTTCGTCGACGTCGCCGAATATCTCGGTTCCCATGTCGAAACTGGCCGGGTTTTCGTTCAGGATTGCACGGATGTCTTCGGGTAATGCGACGACCGGTTTTACGGCGCAATTCGCGCGTTCCGCCACTTCGCCGATGCTCGGGATGGCCTGCGGTTGCGCCGTGGCCAGATACAACACGCCACGTACGCGGAACAACGGCAGCACGTTCAGACGGCAGGCCGTCGCATAGTCGAGCACGGAGACGACTTCCGGATCGAACACGCCGGGCCGCAAACGCACCCATGGAACTTCGAGTTGTTCGCCGAGCGCGATCAGCAGATCCTGTTTCGAAACCCAGCCCTGTTCGACCAGGATCTTGCCGATCCGGTCGCCGCGTTTTTCCTGAAGCTTGATTGCCTTTTGCAGATTGGTTTCGTTGACACAGCCCATGTCGAGCAGAATGTCGCCAAACCTGTGTGACCCGGTCTGAACCTTTTCGACCGCGGCGTGTTTGTCATCGTCTGCGACGACGACGTATTGGTCAAATCCGGTGATCCGGAATACCTCGCGCACGAGCGGCGTAACGCCGGTAACGTTGAGCCAGCCACCGAGGCGCAGCAGGCGGTCCTGCATATCGAGCAGCATTTCCAGTGCCACGCTGTTCACCGCGTGTACGGCCGGGCAGTCGATGACGAGTTGCGTTTCTCGGGCTTGAACGCATTCCTCGATCGCGTCGCGAAGTTGCTCAATCGCCTCGGGTTCGTTCAGTGACCCGCGTGGTGTCAGGTGGCTGGTGATGCCAATGCGAGCGTGTCCGAGCTCGGCACGCAGCTTGTCAGCATTTGCGTTCATCGCGCCGCCGCCTCGGATTCCAGATGCAGTTCGGCAAGTTGTTCTTCGAACGGACGTGGTTCTGCGATTGCATAGCCTTGCCCATAGTCGACACCGATCTCGATCAGACGATCACGGATCGAGTCGTTCTCGACGAACTCGGCGATGGTCATCAAGCCCATCGCCTTGCCAATGTGGTGCATCGCACGTACCATTGCCCTGACGCGTTCCTCGTCGATAGCGCGCACAAACTTTCCGTCGATCTTCAGAAAATCGACCGGCAACTCTTTCAGATAGCCAAACGAACTCAGGCCCGCACCAAAGTCATCGAGCGAAAAGCGGCAACCGAGCGAGCGCAACGCGGTGATGAAATCGCGTGCCGCATCGATGTTTGTAATTGCAGCTGTTTCGGTGACTTCGAAACACAACCGGTGTGGTGGCAATTCGTGTGTGCGGATGGTGTCGATGATCGTATGCAGAAAACCGTCGTCACTAAGCGATTGCCCGGACAGGTTGATCGCGCACAATCCGTCGACACCGGCACCGAGATACCAGACGCGAGACAGTTCTCTGAGGGCCGTCGCAATGACCCAACGGTCGACGAACGGCATCAGATAAAAGCGTTCCGCCGCTGGGACGAATG
>JAZFZN010000221.1:0-4755 GCA_036475515.1 Gammaproteobacteria bacterium | reverse complement strand
GCCATTGTGTCGAGCCTTCCCTATTACTGCAACACGACCGTCGGGCACGTCGCACGCAAGGTCGGTCTGCACTATTTTGATCTGACCGAAGATGTTTCGGTCACCGAAGCGATCAAACGCATCAGCGAAGGCGCCGAAACCGCTTTCGCGCCTCAATGCGGTCTGGCGCCGGGATTCATCAGCATCGTCGCCAACGAACTGATGACCCACTTCGATCAGGTCAACGACGTCAGGATGCGGGTCGGCGCGCTGCCCCAGAATCCGAACAACGCGCTGAAGTATTCCCTCACATGGTCGACCGAGGGACTGATCAACGAATACGGCAATCTGTGTTTCGGAATCGACAATTACAAGCCGGCATCATTGATGCCACTCGAAGGTCTGGAATCCATCGAGATCGACGGCAAGAAATACGAAGCCTTCAATACCTCGGGTGGCCTGGGTTCGCTCGCTGAAACCTACGAAGGCCAGATCCGCAAAATGAACTACAAGACCATCCGGTATCCCGGCCACTGCGTCCAGATGCGTCTGTTGATGAACGATCTGAAGCTCAACGAAGACCGTAAAACCTTCCGCCGTATTCTCGAGAACGCGATTCCCCGCACGGTCCAGGACGTCGTCATTATTTATGCGTCCGTCACAGGACGCCGCGACGGGCACCTGATCGAAGAGAACTACGTCAACAAGGTTTACCCAAAACTGATTGGCGAGCGGTTGTGGTCTGCGATCCAGGTAACCACGGCAGCCGGTGTCTGTGCCGTGCTTGACCTCGTCATCCGCGATCCGGGTCAGTACACGGGTTTTGTCCCTCAGGAATCCTTCAACCTCAAGGATGTCCTTGACAACCGATTCGGGCGCTACTTTGCGCATGGTGGCGACATGACCGAATCAGCACGTCTGGTTGCCACCAATGAAGTCAGGAGCGTCATGTGACCGGCGCGGGAGTGCAACAATGAATGAAGTGGCTGAGAGAACCAACACGACCGTCACTCGGATCTTTGAGGAGCTCGGTCTGCAGACGACTAACGACGGCGTCTGGTCCGGACGTTCCGGCTGGAGCGGCACCGGCCCGCTGCTCGAATCGTTTAACCCTGCTACCGGCAAACTGATCGCGAGCGTACGCGCGGCCGGAGAAAGCGACTACGACGCAGTCATCGAATCGTCTCGCGAAGTGTTCGCCGAATGGCGTAAGGTGCCCGCGCCGCAACGGGGCGAAGCCGTGCGTCTGGTCGGCGAGGAACTGCGTCGGCACAAGGACGCCCTCGGAAGTCTCGTCACACTGGAGATGGGCAAGATCAAGGCCGAAGGAGACGGCGAAGTCCAGGAGATGATCGACATCGCCGATTTCGCCGTCGGACAGTCGCGCATGCTGTACGGCAACACGATGCATTCGGAACGTGCCCAACACCGGATGTACGAACAGTGGCATCCGCTCGGGCTGGTCGGCGTCATCAGTGCATTCAACTTCCCGGTCGCGGTCTGGTCATGGAATGCGTTCATTGCGGCGATCTGCGGCAACGTCAGTGTCTGGAAACCGTCACCAAAGACACCGTTGTGTGCTGTCGCGGTACAGCACATCTGCAACCGTGCGTTGGAGCGCGGTGGTTTCCCTGGTGTATTCCAGTTGTTCATCGATGCGGATAATTCACTGGCAGAACGCTTCGTAAACGATGAACGCGTTGGCCTGATTTCATTCACCGGTTCCTGCGCAGTCGGCCGTCAGGTTGGCCACAAGGTGGCCGCGCGTATGGGCAAGGTTCTGCTGGAACTCGGCGGCAACAACGCGATCGTCGTCGATGAGCACGCGAATCTCGATCTCGTGGTACCGGCGGTCGTCTTCGGCGCCGTCGGCACGGCGGGTCAACGTTGCACGACGACACGTCGCATTCTCGTGCACGAAAGCAAGCTCGACGAACTGACCAAACGACTCACGAATGCCTACGGACAGGTGCGCATCGGCGATCCGCTCGACAGTGACACTCTGATGGGCCCCGTCATCGACGAATCGTCGGTGCAACGCTATCAGCAGGCGCTGGAGCGCGTGTCTGCGACCGGTGGCAAAGTCCTCTGCGGTGGCAATGTTCTGGATCGTCCGGGGAACTTTGTCGAACCGACGCTCGTCATGGTCGAGAACGAATGGGAGATCGTTCAGGAAGAAACCTTTGCACCGATCCTCTATGTGATTTCGGTCGGTTCGCTGGACGAGGCGATCGAGAAACAAAATGCCGTCTCCCAGGGTTTGTCGTCCGCAATCTTCACCGACAACGTGCAACATGCGGAACGCTATCTGTCCGCGATGGGCAGCGACTGTGGAATCGCAAACGTCAACATCGGTACTTCGGGTGCAGAAATCGGTGGTGCATTTGGCGGTGAGAAAGAAACGGGTGGCGGTCGCGAGGCCGGCTCCGATTCGTGGAAAGCCTACATGCGCCGGCAAACGAACACGATCAACTGGGGCTCGGGACTTCCCCTCGCACAGGGAATCAAATTCGATCTCTGATTCCGCACCTGGCGACATCCGATGTCCAAACTAAAGGCGTTTTTCATCACCGTTTATGTGATTGCCGGGGTGGTCATCACGGCGGTCAGCATCGGCCGGATTGCCACCGAAACGGCGGTGATGACCGACTTCGGTTCATTGTTGACGGTACTGCCGGTGTTGGTGTTTCTGCTGTTCACGACATTGACGCGCCGGACGACCCGCACGCCGCGTTTTCTTCCCGGTATTTCGGTGACGGTCACTCTGGGTATGCTGATCGCACTCGCCGGGAATTTCTATTTCAATGACACATCGATGTCCGCAGTTACGATGGCGATCGCCGGGCACATCGGCTATCTGCTCTATCTGTTCTGGTATTCAGAATTCGGCCATCGCAAAACGCTGGTATCGGTCGGTGCCCCGTTGCCGGAGTTCGAAGCCAAAGACCTGAATGACTGCAAGGTCAAATCCAGCGACATGATCGGAAAACCCGTGCTCTGGGTTTTCTATCGTGGCAACTGGTGTTCATTCTGTATGGCGCAATTGCGCGAGTTGGAGGCTCATGGTCAGGAACTGCTCCGGGTCGGTGCGGAAGTTGTGTTGATCAGTTCACAACCGGTCGCCCGGACACGGCACTTGGCAAAGAAATACACCGCTCCGTTTCGTTTCTGGATCGACGACAACAATCGGGTCGCCAGTGACCTGAATCTGAACTATCCGCTGACCGCCCCGCTCGGCACCAGGTTGTTTGGCTATGGCGCCGAGACCGCGCTGCCGACCGTCGTGATTACCGACGCTCAGGGACGCGTCGTCTATGTCGACGAAACCGTGAACTACCGGATCCGTCCGCAACCCGGCGAACTCACAAAAGTCATCGAACAACTCTGAGCCCCAGGTTACGCCCGGCCGGTCGGCTTTTCCGAAATTCTGCCCCTGGCCTGCTATTCTCGGTCCTCGCACCTCCGCCGCAAACCTTCTGGACGACCGGTGCATCAAAGAATACAAGGACAGCCAAAATCGGTCGCAGGCGGAGCCAGAAAAGATCGAGAATGCATGCATGAAAGCCGTCGTCGATCCGGAGCGCGGAAACGAAGAGGCGTTGATCCAAGCTGCCCGGAAAGGCGATGCGAGGGCGTTCGAGTCACTGTACCGGATGCATGTCGGACGCATCCACGCGCTGTGCCTGCGGATGACGGCTGACCGGCAATGGGCTGAGGACTGTACACAGGAGGCGTTTGTGAGGGCCTGGGAAAAACTCGACCTTTTTGAAGGACGCAGTGCATTTAGCACCTGGCTGCATCGCATCGCGATCAACGAAGTGCTCAGCAGACGCAGGCGGGAGAAGCGCCATCAGACACACCTGTCCAGCGCGGATGTATACGAAGACATGCTGCGCAAGACCGGGGTCGATCAAAGCACCGGGCTCGGGATGGATCTCGAAGACGCCGTGTCGCTGTTACCCGAAGGCGCGCGCGACGTTTTCGTGTTGTGTGCGGTCAACGGCTGCAGTCACGAAGAAACGGCCGGCTTGCTCGGGATCGCCGTGGGCACGAGTAAAGCCCAGCTGCACCGGGCCAAGAAACTGCTCCGCCAAAGGTTGGAGACATGAGCGAAGAACGTTACGACGAACTGATGCGCGTCGCCGCTGAGTTGCCGCGCGAGATTGAACCGTCCCGGGACTTGTGGCCCGGGATCGAGGCTCGGATCGGACAGAAAGCAGTGACCGAACCACGATCCTCCGGGTCCTGGGTGCGCCAGTTTGCGGCGGCGGCATCACTGGTGGCGATTTCCGTACTCGCTACCTTGTGGGTCGTAAAAGAGAATCAGGTACCGCTGAACGGTTGGCCGGTTTCGTCAGATTTCCGAATTGTTCATGCAAGCGTCAATCAGACGTTCCAGGAACAGATCCAGGTGTTGCCACCGGAATCTCGTATCGTGGTCGTGAAAAACCTGGCCGACATCCGCGCCAGTCTTGAAGAAATACGCAGGGCGCTGCGGGAAGATCCGGGAAACCCGATGTTGCAGCAGTTGCTCGTTACAGTTTATCAACAAGAGTTGAACTACATGTCTGACATCTCTCAGATGTCCCAGCTGGTTCCCGGGAGGAACGACATATGAAACGCCTGGTTTTGACCATCGCGATCCTGATGCTGTTGCCGGCCGTCGCGGCGGCCAAACGTATCGACGAACGCGTGCCACTCGATGAGGGAGGTACGGTCGAAGTAAGCAACATCTCCGGTATCGTTGAAATCACCGGCTGGGATAAAAACGAAGTC
>JAZFZN010000220.1:0-4869 GCA_036475515.1 Gammaproteobacteria bacterium | reverse complement strand
GGCACCGAACATCGTCAGACCACCGAGCGTGGCGAGAAGAATCAGGACGTCGGGCATCTTCGTGTCGCGTCCGACGAATCTGGGCCGCAGAAAGTTGTCAGACAAGCCGACGACCGTAACGAACCAGATCGTAACGAGAACGGCCGTGATGTACTGATTCTCGATCACGAGCCATATAACCGCCGGAATCCAGACGAGTGCCGACCCGACGCCCGGAATGATCGACAACACGGCTATCACTGTACCCCAGAACACCGCACCATGGATTCCAGCGACAGCAAACGCGATACCGCCGAGTGCGCCTTGTATTGCGCCAATCAGGAAAGTTCCTTTTAGCGTTGCACGGGTGATCGATTGCACGCGTTCGATCAGACGATTCGCGTGCACCGGGTCCATTGGCAAGTACCCGATCGCCATATCGAGCCAGCGACGCCCGTCGGTGAAAAAGAAAAACATCGTGTACAGCATGACGAACAGGTTCAGAAAGAAGATGACCGTTCCGCGTGTCGCTTTCGACAGGCTATTGACCAGGAACTGCGCTGTCGTGCTGGCCAACTCCCCGATTTTTGCCATGATCGGATCGCGGTACTGCTGTAGCGTGCTGGAGAACGGGATCCAGTCCGGCAACGAGGCCTGGAGTTGTTCCGGCTCCGCGAGCTGCTTCTCTACCCACGGCGCAACGCGTTCGGTGACCTCGATCGCCTCTGCAGCGACGATTCCGAAGAACGCGGTGACCGGACCGATGATTGCGAGCAACACGATGATTACAGTCGTGGCCGAAGCCAGTCCTTCGCGACCGCGGAATCGCTTTACGAGCCACTGGTAGAGGGGATAGGCCATGCCGCTCAAAACCGCGGCAAAGAACAACGCCAACAGGAAATCCTTGACCATAACGAGGAAGACGACCGATATGACGACCGTCAGACCGATCAGAAACCACCGGCGATAACGGACCGATACTTCCTCTGACATATTCAACCTCCCCCCAGAGGCGCGACGATGAGTGTACTCGATTCGTGGTCGAAGCGAAGGTCGCGCAAACCGCGCGCGTGCATGCACATACTGAGCTATTATTTAGTGCTTCTTCCAGGGGGTATCAAAATGAAGCTCATTGCCAGCGCTCTAGGCGTCCTGCTCATATCGAGCGCATCCGCCGGCGACGATGTCGCGACGCGTATCGAAAATGCGATGAACGGGGACCATCGTTCCGCCGAATACATCGCACGCAACCAGTACCGGCATCCTGTTGAAACACTGACGTTTTTCGGACTCGAAGACGGCATGACCGTGCTCGAGATCTGGCCCGGCGGCGGCTGGTACACAGAAGTGCTGGCACCCACGATGCACGATCACGGCAAGTTGCTGGTTGCAGGCTACGATGTATCGGTTCCGGGTCAGCCGGAATACCGCTACGACCTTCAGAAACGCCTGCTCAGAAAGTTTGAAGAGCGGCCGGATCTGTACGACCAGGTCGAGGTAGTCCCGTTTTCACCACCCCAATCGGCGTCACTCGGTGATGCAGACACCATCGACATGGTCGTCACGTTCAGAAACACCCACAACTGGATTCGTGCGGACATGGCGGAAGGAATGTTTGCCGAGTTCTATCGCGTGTTGAAACCGGGCGGCGTACTCGGAGTCGTCCAACACCGTGCACCTGCGGGCAGCGATCCCGATGAGACTGTGCGCAGCGGCTACGTACCGGAACGTTATCTGATCGAGGTCGCCGAAGCGGCCGGTTTCGAATACGAGGAACATTCGCAAGTCAACGCAAATCCGAAAGACAGCAAGGATCACCCGGAGGGTGTCTGGACCCTGCCGCCGAGTCTGCGTCTGGGCGACAAGGATCGCGACAAGTACCTCGCGATCGGTGAGAGTGACCGGATGACGCTGCGTTTTCGGAAACCGAAAGACTGATCTTCCTGCTAGAATGCGCCCTCCGTGGGCCTGTAGCTCAGTTGGTTAGAGCAGAAGACTCATAATCTTTTGGTCGTAGGTTCGAGTCCTACCGGGCCCACCACATATGCTAACGCGGCTCGTTGCGTTGAAGCACTGCCGGATAAGGCATGCCCTGATATTCGACCCATCCAATCAGCGTGTCGCCGGCTGCACGAAATGCCAATGGTGCACCGCGCGTTTCGAGCTGCGCTTCCGCAGTGGCGCGGGACCCCTGTACGAGAACATCCACCAGCGGAGCAGACTCCACGCCGAGCGCAGGGATCATCATCTTCCCTTGCGTTTGCGGGCTTTGCTCGATCTGCAGCATCAGTGGCACACGCATGTACGGAAATGCAACGGTTCCGGTCCAGTTGCCCGCCGGTGACCCGGAACTCGCGATCAGTCGTTCGATTTCGACCATCGCCGGATCGCGTCCGGACAAATGGTCTTCGGCCGTTGGTTGGGCCGGGATCAGCGGCTCGATCGAATCCCTCGGGTCTTGTGGGCTGCTGTCCTGCCAATACAGACTCGACAGACGAATCGTCAAACCGCTGTTGGGCAAGACGAGCTTGCGTGAATCTCCATAACTGTTCGGGCTCGCGCCGGTGCCTTCGCCGACAAAAACCGCCGGCGTGAGTTGTTCCAGTGCGGTCGCGTAATTCATCGCCGCGGAGAAGGTGCCACCGTCGGTGATCACGAACAACGACCCCGGTTCCCACAGTTTCTTTGCCCGCACGACACCACGGATGAGCGGTTTGTTGAGAGAGTTGTTGCCACCCACATTGCCGCGCAAATCGATGACCATGTGATCCACATCGTTCTCATCGATGAACGCAAACAACCGCTCAGCGAACTCTGAGATGTTCTCACCGTCGTGTTCGACCACTTCGGCATAGTGGAAATACACCGTCTTCGATTCCGGAAGAAACTCGAACCAGTAGTTCAAATCACTGTTGCGTTGATAAAGCGGCAGTTCGCCTGGACGTATGCGCTGCCAGTTGACGTCGGTCCCGAGCGGAACTGGCTCAAGATCAACGGTTTCTGTCATTCCTTCACGCGTCACGAATGTCCATTCGGATGATTCCATATCATCGATCACACCACGAGCGTGAAGTATCTCGGGTACAACGATGAAGCGCTGCATCAAATGATCGACCTGGTTTTGATTGTCACGCTGAACCACTGGTTCGATCGCAGCCGTTATCGCATCGATCGGCCGGCCATCGATCGCCATGAGGCGACTCCAGAGTAGCTGCGAGTTGCCACTGTCTGTTTGCACGACGACGAAGCCGTCGCTGACGCGTTGAAGCCGCAGCGGGAAGTACCGGAACGACTCGATGTTCGCGTCCGCGGTTCCGGTATGACCTCTGAAGAAGCCCGCGCCGCTTTCGAACGGTAAGGTCAGACGGCTGTGCCCGTCACCTACCGAGACAACGATCTGCGCGAGACGCACGACGATCTGGTGCTCCTCGAGTCCGTCGAGTTCTGAATTCAGTGCATCGAATGCGGCATCGAATTCGGCCGGGTCGAGTCTGTGGAACAGATTTGCATGTTTCTCAGGCATCTGTTCTTGCGCAAAAGCAAGGTCTTCGCGCCATTGTTCCGTCGACAGGCCCGGGGCGGCGAAGCCGGTCGTCAGGAACAGCAGACAAACGAGCGTGCTCGCCCCGGCGTGCCAGTGAATCGGGGAGCGCATTGTTCTTCTCCGGGACCGGTTTGTTAGATTCGATGCAAACGAGGCCCCGTCCGTTTACAGGTCACGACGGAACTTCCGGATCCGAGCGGCACTCCTAGTTGAAAAGTTATTTTCAGAAGAGCGTGGGCATGACGAAGCCAACCGTTGAAGAGCGCCGGACCTTTCTCAAGTCGGTCGGGGCGCTGGGTCTGACCGTGGCCCTGCCCCGATTCGGGTCCGCCGCAGACGCCACGATACTGAAAGTCATCCCCTCGACGGGCGAACGCCTGCCGGCGATCGGTATGGGTTCCTGGATCACCTTCAACGTACGCAACGAAACCGCACGCGATGTGCGGGTCGAGGTTCTGAAGGAATTTTTTGCCCGAGGTGGTTCGCTTGTCGATTCATCGCCGATGTACGGTCGATCCGAACAGGTGATCGGATATTGTCTCGAACGCCTCGGCACAGATTCTTTGTTCTCAGCCACAAAAGTCTGGATTTTCGGCAAGAACTTCGGCATCGGGCAGATGAACAGTTCTCAGGACCTGTGGGGTGTCGACCGTTTCGACCTGATGCAGATCCACAACATGCTGGACTGGCAGAAGCATCTGCGAACGCTCGAGGAATGGAAGGGACAGGGTCGGATCCGTTATATCGGCATCACGACGTCACATGGACGGCGACACCGTCAGATGGAGCGCGTGATTGCCGAACAGGACGCCTTCGACTTCGTGCAGTTCACGTACAACATCGCGGACCGGGAAGCCGAACAACGCCTGCTGCCAATGGCTGCCGAGCACGGCAAAGCCGTGATCATCAACCGGCCGTTCCGTGGAGGTGGTTTGTTTCGCAGCGTGCAGGGAAAACCATTGCCGGACTGGGCATCCGAGATCGGTTGCGAGAACTGGGCACAGTTCTTTCTGAAATTTGTCGTATCTCACCCGGCCGTGACCTGCGCGATTCCGGCCACGTCGCGCGTCGACCACATGCAGGAAAACATCGGTGCGTTATACGGACGCCTGCCCGATCCAGACACGCGCGAGCGCATGGCCCGCTACTACGAGCGCGTCTGACTTGCTCTGGCCCTGCTCGGTTCCGGGTCGGAGCGGGGTCTGACCCGGGTCAGAGCTGAGGTACGGATTTCACAATAAAAAAGGCCGGCAGTTTCCCGCCGGCCTTTTTGTGTCGGAAACTTCACGTAAGAATCAAAGACTTAAAAATTACTCTCTGACCCCGGTTTTAGTTGACGTTGGTAA
>JAZFZN010000219.1:0-4391 GCA_036475515.1 Gammaproteobacteria bacterium | reverse complement strand
AAGGGTTCTATCAGCGCAGCGAATAAGAACTATTGCTTCATTAAGAACCAGGATGGTTGGTCGGACTCGTCGGACACGATGACTTTTCAGCCCCAGTTCGTTGAGGGCGTAACCCAGATCGTCTCGGTTTGCTATCCGCAACGGGTCGACTTCGATACCCGGTGGTGGCCCCGACGAAGACAGGAGGTTGTGAAACAGTTCGAAAAACCGGTTCATCTGAAGCGGTCAGGGAAGTTCTTACAAGTCGCGGCGGTGCCAACCCGTTTTGTCGCGGGTCAGCTCGTAGGTCGGCCAGTAACGCAAATCGAGTTTCAGCGTAATGACTTCGACCGCATTGTTCCATGCCACTGTCTTCAGCAACAGAGCCTCGCGGTCTTTCTTGTCCGAAATCGCGTCGAGAAACGCATCGAGATCCGGTGTCGGTTGGCCATCGACCTCGACGATCCGGCGGCCGGCCCACAAGCCATAGCGTGTCGCCGGTGAACCGTATCCGAAATACGCGACATAGACACCGACCGGTTCGACACCACGTTGCGCAGCCATCGCCCGGTGCGGTTCCTGCAACAGGGCTCCGGCCCAGAGCAGGACGCGGTCCACACCACCCCCGTCGAGCGGTACGGTCGCGACGTTCAGTTCCAGTTCTTGTCCGTCCCGCCAGACGGTCACTCTGACAGCTTCCTTGTCCCTGACCATCTGTTCGGCCGCACGAAAATGATTGACGGGTTTGCCATCGATGGCCAGTACGAGATCGCCCGGTCGAAGCAACTCCGCTGCCGGGGAACCCGCGACGAGCCGCTCGACCTGCAGGACCTGCCGGCGCTTGCGATCGAAGGACTCCATCTTTCCAGCCCATTCTTCTGAGAGGCCCAGACCACGCGCGCTGGCAAGCGGCAGCGGCGAATACTCCACTTCCAGGGATCGGATCGTCCGCCCTTCCCGTGCAAGTTCGACCGTTTCGGCAATCAGTTCAGCCGGAATACCCTGATTGACCTGCCCGAGATCGGTTCCACCCTGATAAGCAAAACTGGACCACATCGCGACAACGCGGTTTTTCGCATCAACGAGTACACCGTCGATCTCCTGCGGCGCATTGGCGAGGCGTATCGTTTCGATGTTTGCGTCGGTGAAACGCATCGTTCGCGACAGCGGAAATGTCACGAAGTCGATCGATGCGACTTCCGAACTCTGTATGACCACGCGGTGGTCGCCTTTCAGCCCTGCGACCCATAAGGTGTCGCCGGGCTCGACCGGGCGCAGACTCAATTCTGCTTCACGTACCGGCGTGTCACCGATCAGTGAAGGGTCGTACGAGACGACGGCCAGGTTGTGCGACGGATGCATGTACTCCACCCTTCCCGGAATCTCGAGCGAACCGGCAAACGTGAAGCGAACGTCACCCAACGCGACCGGAACGGTATTGCGGTCGACAACGACCAGACCGCGCTCTGCGTCGACGATCAGCCCTGTTCCGTGGTAGTAGCGGTCCGAAACGCCGGAGACCGAATAAGGCATGTCGAAATTGACCATCACGAGCGACGGATGCAACGCTGTGATGCGCTCGTCACCAGTCTCCGGAAAACTTGTGGTGGCAGGCGCTAGTTCTGTCGGTTTGCCGCTGTTCTCGAGTGGCCGGCACTGCCAGGTGCCGAGGTCGTCGCGGCGTTCGCAACGTCGTGCCGGAAACCAGCGGCGGTCCATCCGTACGGTGCGCAACACCTCGTTCTTCGGATCCTCGAAGGTGTAATACCGCAGTGTCGCCCGGTCTCCGTCGGCGAGCATCGTCAGTACGCTTTCCAGTGCATCGAGATCGTCAACGGGCGTCCGGTCGACTGAGGTCACGACGGCGCCGCGCGGGATTGCGGGCGTGCCGAGCACATAGCCGGGGTTGGCCACGTAGATTCCGCGTGGTGGTCGGTTGAAATGCCTGGCCTGCTGATAGGACAAACGGTGCACAACGGCATCGCCGAATACGAGAAAATTATCCGGTGTGATCGTGTGCAGATCGCTGACGACGACATTGAACACCAGGGGTTCACCGTTGCGCTCAATGTACAAACTGATTTCTTCGCCAACGTTGTCATCAAGAATGGACTCGAGTCGCACAAACTCGGTGACCAGTCCGTCGTTGACGCGTACGAGTATGTCTCCCGGCTCGAGCACGCCGTCGGCTGGTCCTTCGGGGACAATCTGCGCAACGACCAGCATTCCGGTCTGCTGTGGGGCCTCTTTCCGAGCCAACGCTTCGGTGTCGTGTCGTAGTCCAAGTCTGCGGAGTTCGCCGTAGGGCTGCTGCGTGAAAGTCGTCTGCAATGTTCCGCGCAAAACCGGTTCGCCGCGTTGGATCAGATCCACCGCACGCACTACGCGGTCGAGCGGCAGAAAGAAACTCGAAGCTGCGCCCTGATTTGCACCAGCGTTCAGAGCGACGACGTGTCCTTCGATATCGACGACCGGCGACCCGGATGACCCCCCGGACGTCCCCGACGCTGCCTGCAGATAAAACGTATTGAAGTCGTTGTAGTTGCCGTGACCGTAGTCCGGCGCACGCCGGTCGAGTTTTGCAATCGTGCCGGAGAGAATTGACAACTGTTCACCGGCATCGTTGCCGACGACGCGAATCTCGCGTCCGATCTGGGCGCGATCCGGAGACAGTTCGAATTCATAGGGTTCGATGAACTGCAGGTCGGTCGGGTCATATCGGAATATGCCGAAATCGTGTACGGGATCGCGATAGACAGGCGCCAGATCCACTTCTTCGTTGTTGACGAACACGGCCTCGGCGACGACGGGACCAGGCATGACCACGTGGCGGTTGGTCAACAACAGACCGCGTTCGGCATCGATGACGAAACCGGTTGCCTGTGAGGATTGGTTCCAATCAGTGTCGAAAGCGCGTGTTCCGTCGACACGAATCGACACGACACCGGAGGAAACCCGCTCCAGGGTTGCACGCCAGTCCCCGTCTTGTGCAGCCTGTACAGGCAACGCCAAAACCGCGGCCAGGGAAATAATCAATCTGTATCGCATAGATTCTTAGCCCGCCAAGCGTGCTCAGAGTGACATCGCCTTAGAAACGGCAGCCGTACTCTTTTTCGTAACGCGCCATGAACTCGTCCTTGGTGAATGTGTGATTCTGCGTGCCTGGTTCGGCGATTTTGATCGCACCCATCAGAGAAGCAATGCGCCCTGTGGTCTCAATATCAAGATCGTTCATCAGACCGTACAACAATCCAGCCCGATAAGCGTCACCACAACCCGTCGGGTCCTTGATATCCGCTGGTCTGGCCACAGGAATCTCGACACGGCCATTGTCGGTGAAAATCACGGAACCTTCCGCGCCGCGTGTCACAACCAACGCACGCACACGAGATGCGATTTCGCCGGGCGACAGACCCGTTTTCTCCGACAACATCTGTCCCTCGTAGTCGTTGACCGCAACCCAGTCCGCCATGTCGATGAAGCCGGTCAGTTCTTCGCCGTCGAACATGGCCAGACCCTGTCCGGGGTCGAAGACAAACGGAATGTCCAGTTCTTTGAACTGTCCTGCGTGCTCGAGCATGCCGTCACGCCCGTCCGGAGAAATCATTCCTACCGACACACCTGCATCACCCGGCACCTGGTTCGCATGTGAGTGGTTCATCGCGCCGGGATGAAAAGCGGTGATCTGGTTGTCGGACATGTCTGTCGTAATGTACGCCTGTGCCGTGTATTCATCCGGAATTTCGCGCAGGAAGCGACGCGACACACCACAACCATCCATCCACTCTGCATACGGACCGAAGTCGTTGCCGACCGTTCCCATCGGCGCCCCCTCGCCGCCGAGAAGGTTCAGGTTGTACGCGATGTTGCCAGCACAACCTCCAAACTCGCGACGCATTTCGGGCACTAGAAAAGCAACATTCAGGATATGAATCTTGTCCGGCAGAATGTGATCCGAGAACTTTCCCGGAAACACCATGATGTTGTCGTACGCGAAAGATCCGCAGATCAGGGCAGACATAGAACACCTTTGGTTGTGAAAGGCCGGTTATTCAGGATATCAGGCGTCTTCGGTTTCCGGACGCCACACCAGATCCAGCTGGCGTGCGGCGCGAACATCATCCAGGCGACGTACAGGGGTTTTATACGGTGCACCTTTGACTTCCTCGGCAGAGACTTTCGCCCTCTCTTCGATCCGGGCCATCGCCTCGACGAATGCGTCGATGTCCTCTTTCGCCTCAGTCTCAGTCGGCTCGATCAGAAGACATTCCGGAACCAGCAGCGGGAAATAGGTCGTCGGGGCGTGGAAACCTTCGTCCAGGAGTGCTTTGGCGAAATCCATTGCGTTGACGTCGAGCTCCTTTGCCTGACGTTTCATGGTCACGATGAACTCATGTGACGCACGTCGCTCC
>JAZFZN010000218.1:0-3694 GCA_036475515.1 Gammaproteobacteria bacterium | reverse complement strand
TTGATATCGAGGATTGGCGCAGACACGGCTGGTCAATGTTCAGCGAAGAGTTCCAGGCGGAGTCGAACGCACGCTTTGCGAGTGAAGCGCAGGGTGAACGCTATCTGGTCACACTGAGGCGCTATGCCAACAAACACCTTGAGCGTGGCCGACGATTCGTCTGGTCACTGACGGTCCCCGCAGACGAGTTGTCGGTCCGATATATCGCGATGGGTGGTGATTGTGAGCTGACGCCAGCGAAAGTTGTTATTGAGGACAACATGATTCGCTGGAAAGCGTCCGAGGTCGAAAACAAGGTTGAGGGCGTTGACTATCAGCGGTTGTTTCTGCAACCCGGCGATGGAACCGTGACTAAAGCGTCGCTGTTGGCCCTGCATGATCCAGACCCAACCATTCCGAGACATCGTTACAGCTACTTTCCGCTGAACTATGCGTTGTTTCTTTGTGAAGGACACGATGAACTGACGGGCAATTACCATTTTCAAGACAACCTGCTGCACGCGATTCTCAGTGTTGATCCGAACTGACATGCTAAGAAGGTGTTGGTTTTGCTTGTGTGTTGTGGCACTTGCAGGCTGCACCGCTTCACGTCCCGATCTGCAGCAGCTGTACGGTTTGCAGACCGGTAGCGCCCGACAACCACCAGTGATCTTGATCCACGGCGTGCTCGGTAGTCGTCTCGCCGACGAGCAAGGCCGCGAGGTTTGGCCCGGATCACCGCGGAAAATGCTGGCAAGCGACTACCGACACCTCGGTCTCGGATTCGACGCGGATACCCTCGAACCATTTCCCGACACCTTGACCGTCACCGGTATTAGCGACAAGGAACTCGGGGTCGATTTCTACGCAAAAATTATGCAGGTATTGGAAGGAGCGGGCCGATATTCGCCGGGGGAACCCGGAGCGCCAGTGAATCCGGGCGACAAGCACTACTATGTCTTTGCCTACGACTGGCGCCAGGACAACATCGAGACGGTTCGTAAGTTGCATGACTTCATAGAGCAAATCCGTCGCGACTATTCCGATCCGGACCTCAAGGTCGACGTCATCGCCCACAGTATGGGCGGCCTGATCCTGCGCTACTACATCCGGTATGGCACGGTGGATCTGCTCAACGGCAATGCGTTTCCGGTAAGCAATGCCGGCGCGGAGCAGGTTCGCCGCGCCGTTTTGCTCGGGACTCCCAATTTCGGTTCGGCATCAACCGTGCGGACTCTTGACGAAGGGTTTCGCGTGGGATTCGGCAGGGTAGGCCCGGAAACGGTTGCAACATGGCCGGTGAGCTACCAGTTACTGCCACACGCGTTGAATGACTGGATCGTTACTGAAACTGGCAAGCCTTTGGATCGTGATATTTTCGATCCGACACTGTGGCAACGCTTTCAATGGTCCGTGTTCGATCCGGAAGTCGAAGAACGGGTCGTGGAACGCTTTACTGATCCGGTGGCAGGAAGGGAATACCTCGACAACCTGCAGCGCTATTTCGCAAAGCACATCGAGCGAGCACGACGCTTTACCTGGTCATTAACGGTTCCGGTGCCAGAACCGCAGGTGCATTACGTCGTTTTCGGCGGCGACTGCAATCAGACACCCGGTCGCATTCTGGTCGAAGAGATCCGCGGCGAATCCGTCGCGCGTCTCCGGCCAGATGAAGTCCACAACAAGGTGGACGGAATCGACTACGAAGCGCTGATGATGGAGCCAGGTGACGGTACGGTGACGAAGGCGTCGTTGCTGGCGCGCCAAACGATTGATCCCACCATCCCACGTCATCGTTACAGCGATTTTCCTCTGGACTACGCGTTCTTCCTTTGTGAGTCCCACTCACGTCTGACCGGCAACATCAACTTTCAGGACAATCTTCTGCACGTGCTGCTGACTGCGGAACGTACGGATGCTGAATAAGGTGCACCGTGGATTGTTCGTCATACTTCTGTGTGCGGCCAGCGCTTGCAACACAGCCAGCACTGACGAATTCTCCGGGTGGGTCATCGATGTTCTCGACGGCGACAGTCTGATCGTCCGTGGACCGCAACGTCGCGAACACGAAGTGCGTCTGTTTGGCATAGATGCGCCGGAACGCCACCAGCCGTTCGCGGACGAAGCACGTCGATATCTCGAAACCTTGGTTCTCAATGAACCCGTGCGCGTGAATGTCGTGGACGTCGACAAGTACGACCGCACTGTCGCGCGTCTCTATCTCGTCGCCGATGACACCGATGTAAACGCATCGATGATCGAAACCGGTCACGCCTGGGTGTTCCGGCGATTCACCGGCGATCGTGCCTGGATCGCGCTCGAAGAAAACGCCCGTGAGGAGCGCATCGGCTTGTGGGTGCAAAGTGATCCGACGGCGCCCTGGAAGTATCGAAAGCGGAGCAACAGGCGCCGCTAGTTCACATGTTGTTTTTGCATAATGGTGTTCGTCGCTTGCGTTGTGAACATGGTCACTGTGCCCGTCGTGCACGCCCGGTATGGTTGCGGCTGAGACTGAGGAGTCATCATGGGCAAAAGACAGAGCAGTCACGTCGAGACGGTCGTGCTCAGCGACGGAATCTGGCGGGCCATCAACCGTCCCGAAACCCGTACGCTGAGAATAATCGACAGCAAAACGCCTTCCAAAGTGAAAAAGGCGGCCAGTGACGTGCTGCCTCCTAAAAAGTCCGACTGATCAGTCGTCTTTTCCAGATTCTCTTTCTTCTTGCTCTTCGGTCCAGCGCTCTGCTTCTTCCTTCGTTTTCTTCCTGTCCTGTGCACGACGATTCCCGGGGTCGTGTGCCCCGCCTTTGCGCAGTATCGGCGACCGCGCGACCGGGTTGCGTTTTTTGATCGGTGTCATCGCAGAACCTCGCAAGCATTCTACTTCGGCCAGGCAGCCCACAGAAATTGGGGTCAGAGAGTATTTTTTAAGTCCTTGATACAAATGGCCTTCGAGCTGAACAAAAATGTATGCCAAACTCGGCCTGCGGTATCAACAGCTTGGAAATTACTCTCTGACCCCAATAAATGATCGAGTGCCAGAAACACCTGTTTCGTCTTCCGGACGACGTCAGTTATCTGAACTGTGCGTACATGTCGCCGTTGTTGCGTTCGGTCGAGGCGGCGGCGCGACGCGGTCTCGAGCGCCAGCGTCGGCCCTGGCAGATCGTGTCGGAAGATTTCTTCACAGACACCGAGCGGGCACGTGAGCTGTTCGCCGGTCTGATCGGCGCGTGCGCAGACGACATCGCTTTGACACCGTCCGCCAGTTTCGGAATCGGCGTGGCTGCGGCCAATCTCCCTTTCAAACGCGGGCAACGCGTGCTCGTACTCGACGAACAATACCCGTCAAACGTCTATGCGTGGCGTGAACTCGTTTCAACGAACGGTGGCGAGATCCTGACCATCGGACGCCCGGACGACGACGACTGGGCATCCGCCGTTCTCAAACAACTGGACGAACGCGTCGGGATCTGCGCATTGCCCCAGGTGCACTGGACCGATGGCAGTGTGGTCGATCTGAAACCGATCGCAACCCGTTGTCGCGAACTCAGCATTCCGCTGGTGCTGGATCTGAGCCAGTCGCTCGGTGCGATGCCATTTTCGGTATCGGAGATCGACGCGGACTACGGGATCGGGCCGCGTACAAATGGTTGTTTGGCCCCTACGGCCTCAGCTTTCTGTATGCACGCACGGATCGCCAGGACGGAAGACC
>JAZFZN010000217.1:0-6145 GCA_036475515.1 Gammaproteobacteria bacterium | reverse complement strand
TCGAACAACTCGAACTGCCACCGGAATTGCAGTTGTTGTTTGTCTGGTCCGGCCGCAGTGCTTCGACAACCCGCTTTCTCGACGGTGTCGAAGACAGTCGTGCACGCAACCCACAGCTCATCAAAGCCCTGCTTGCAGATATGGGCAATATTTCTTTAGGCGGGCTACAGGCACTGAAATCCGGCGATACTGACGGTTTCCTGAGAACGGTTGCCGAATATGGGCAGGCATTGAAACGTTTTGGTGACGCCTGCGAGATTCCGATCTATTCGCCGGAACACGAACACATTGCATCACTCGCAGAGTCGACGGGTGTGGCCTACAAACCCTGTGGTGCAGGCGGTGGCGACATGGGTGTCGCATTCTCAACCGATGACGATGCGTTGTCGCGTTTGAAAAACCGGCTGCAAGATTCGGGCTTCCAATCGCTTGCGCTCAAAGTCGACGGACGTGGCGTCGTCGCGAGCAGTTCATCGCAGTAGATTGCCCCGATCAGGAGTAGTTCATGGAGGTCTCGAGAATCCCGCAGTTCTACAAGCTGTCCGTAAAGGAACGGGTGCGCGCCGTACACGAACGCGGTTTGCTCAACCATGACGACTACATATCGTTGACGTCGGGCGAACACCTGCTCAACGTTCACACCGCCGACAAGATGATCGAAAACGTCATCGGCGTGATGGGCTTGCCGGTCGGACTTGCGTTGAACTTCCAAATCAACGGTCGTGACTATGTCATTCCGCTCGTCGTCGAGGAACCGTCGATCGTTGCCGCGTTGTCGTCAGCGGCCAAGACCGTGCGTCAGGCCGGTGGCTTCAAGACCCGCAGCACCGAACCCGTTTTGATCGGACAAATACAGGTCGTCGATGTGCCTCACACTGTGAAGGCCAAGGCCGCAGTTTTGCAACGCAAACAGGAAGTCCTGAATCTGGCCAACAGCCTGCATCCGAAAATGGTTGCACGTGGTGGCGGCGCCAATGACATCGAGGTGAACATCCTGCCGTCCCAGGACCATGGCGACATGCTCGTCGTGCATCTGCTCGTCGACACGCGTGACGCGATGGGTGCCAATCTGGTCAACACGATGTGCGAAGGCGTAGCGTCGCTGATCGAAACGATTACCGACGGCCAGGTCTTCCTGAGGATCCTGTCGAATCTGACCGACCGTTCGATGGTCTGGTCCGAATGCATGATCCCGACCGAACACCTTGCGGGCAAGGGTTTCGATGGGGAACAGGTACGCGACGGTATCATCCTCGCGACCGAGTTCGCGGCGATCGATCCATACCGCGCCACAACCCACAACAAGGGCATCATGAACGGCATCGATGCGGTAGCGATCGCGACCGGCAACGACTGGCGCGCGATCGAAGCGGCAGCACACGCTTACGCAGCACGAGGCAAGTCCTATACGGCTTTGACGCGCTGGTTCAAGAACGATCACGGTGACCTCGTCGGTCAGATCGAGATGCCGCTCAAAGTCGGGATCGTCGGTGGACCGTTGCAGACAAACCCGACCGTGGCCGTCAACCATCGCCTGCTCGGTGTCGATTCGGCGCGCGAACTGGCCGAGGTCATGGGTACGGTCGGTCTTGCGCAGAACTTTGCCGCCCTGCGTGCACTGGTCACGGAGGGCATCCAGCAGGGACATATGACCTTGCATGCACGCAGCGTCGCGACCGCGGCCGGTGCACCACCGGAAATTTTCGATACTGTCGTCGAACGCCTGATCGATGACGGCGACATCAAGGTCTGGAAGGCGAAAGATCTGATTGCCGAGGTACTCGAACAGGCTTCACCGGAAGAATCCCGCGACGCCGTCACGGCGCGCGACTACGCCGCTGGTCACGGCAAGGCCATCCTGCTCGGCGAGCACGCCGTCGTATACGGGCGCCACGCGATCGCCGCACCGGTGCCGCTGGCGATCCAGGCCAAGGTCGAAGACATCGACGACGGCGTCGAACTGCTGATACCGCGCTGGGGTGTCGAACACCGGCTTTCGATGCAGCGCAGACCCGCACAATCTTTCGAAGAACCCGTCGGTCTGATCCTCGACAAGCTCGGGCTCAAAGACCGCCCGATGCGTGTCGAAGTGTTCCCGAACGTGCCACGTGCGATGGGTCTCGGTGGATCGGCGGCGATCGCAGTGGCGATCATCCGTGCGATCGACCTCCACTTCGAGCTGAGTCTTTCCGACGAGGAAGTCAACGAACTCGCGTTTGAATGTGAAAAAGTGGCCCACGGCACGCCATCGGGCGTCGACAACACGATGGCGACTTATGGGCGTTTCCTGTTGTACCGGCCAGGCAAGCCGCCACTCGTCGAGCCACTCGAAGTTGAACGTCCGATTCCGATCGTCATCGGTATGAGTGGCGTCGAAAGCCTGACCGCAAAGACGGTGGCGCGTGTCAGGACTGCCTGGAAACGCAACAAGACCCTGTACGAACGAATCTTCGACGAGATCGATTCACTGGTACTTCAAGGTGTTGAAGCAATCCGTTCCTATGACCTCGAACAACTCGGCGAGCTGATGAACATCAACCATGGCTTGTTGAATGCGCTGCAGGTCTCGAGCTGGGAACTCGAAGAACTGATCCAGATCGCACGAGATAACGGCGCTGTGGGTGCGAAGCTGACAGGCGGTGGCGGCGGTGGCTCGATGATCGCGTTGTGCCCTGAGAATACATCGGGTGTCATCGAAGCGATGCAGGAAGCTGGCTACCAGGCGATGGAAGTCAGCATCGGTTAATCAATGGATCTTACGGAGGATTTCTTGGAGAAAGTATTCAACGGGGAAAATCGAGTTGTTTCGTTCGATTCGGAGGAATTGATCCTCGTCGACCAGAACGACGTCGAAACCGGCCACCTGAACAAAGCCGCATGTCACGACGGCGACGGTATCCTGCACCGCGCTTTTTCGCTGTTTATATTCGACGACGACGGCCAACTCCTGTTGCAGCAACGCAGTGCACAGAAGCGACTCTGGCCGCTATACTGGTCGAACAGCTGTTGTTCCCATCCAAGGCGTGGCGAGCAGATCGAGGAAGCGATTCATCGCAGGCTCGAGCAAGAACTCGGGATGCGCTCCGAGCTGGAGTTTCTGTATAAGTTTCGGTACCACGCACCGTTCGGCGACAAAGGCTCCGAGCATGAGTTGTGCTGGGTTTATGCGGGACACAGCGCCGACAAGCCACGTACAAACAGTAACGAAATCGCGGACTGGCGTTTTGTTTCACCGGATGACCTGGACCGCGAACTCGCCGAGAACCCGAATCGGTTCACGCCATGGATAAAATTGGAGTGGGCGCGGATACAGGACGAGTTCGCGGGCACGATTACGACGTACAATGGTCTGTAATCAGAAGCACCATCGTAGATAACAAAAAGGAGATCCCCTAAGTGTCCATCCCGCTAATCCAGCAATACAAGGTCGGCAAATACATCCTCGGCAAGAAGCTCACGGGTCAGAAACGCTACCCGCTGGTACTGATGCTCGAGCCGTTGTTCCAATGCAATCTGGCCTGCGCCGGCTGCGGGAAGATCGATCATCCAAAAGAAATTCTGCAAAAACGCATGAGCGTCGAAGACGCTTTGAACGCAGTGGATGAATGCGATGCACCGATGGTCTCCATCCCGGGTGGCGAGCCACTGATCCACAAGGAGCTGCCACAGATCGTCGAAGGCATCGTCGCACGCGAGAAATTCGTTTACCTGTGCACGAATGCGATCCTGTTGCGCAAGAAAATGGACGACTACACCCCGTCTCCATATCTCACATTTTCCATACATCTCGACGGCAACCGCGAACGCCACGACGAGTCGGTCTGCCAGAAAGGTGTTTTTGACCAAGCCGTAGCGGCGATCGAGGAGGCAACAGAACGCGGTTTCCGCATCAATGTAAACTGCACCTTGTTTACCGGCGAAGACCCGCAGGAAGTCGCAGACTTCTTTGATTTCTGCATGACACTCGGGGTCGAAGGAATCACGGTGTCGCCGGGTTACAGCTACGAACACGCACCGCGGCATGACGTGTTCCTTGGCCGACGGCAAAGCAAACAGTTGTTCCGGGAAATCTTCAAGCGGGGCAAGGGACGCAAGTGGCGGTTCAACCACTCCAGCCTGTTCCTCGATTTCATCGCCGGCAACCAGACTTACCAGTGCACACCGTGGAGCAATCCGACCTACAACATCTTTGGGTGGCAAAAGCCGTGCTACCTGCTGGTCGACGAGGGCTATGTACCGACCTTCGGCGAACTGATGGAAGAAACGAACTGGGATGCCTATGGAGTCGGCAGAAACCCCAAATGCGACAACTGCATGGCGCATTGCGGTTATGAAGGTACGGCCGTGGACGATACCTTCGCCAACCCGATCAAAGCCCTGAAGGCATCGTTGTTCGGGCCACGCACGGAAGGCGAGTTTGCACCCGAACTGCCCATCCTCTACGGCGACCGCGCAGATGCGGCAGCCGTCCACGTCCCTCTCGATTCGATCGGCCGCCGCTAGAACTTAACCACCGGGACGACGATGCACACAGTGCTGCTGGCGGCCTGCCTCATGAGTTTGGGGGTCTGGCTGCTGGTTCTGTTGGCGCCGTGGCGCCCATGGAGCACACGCGAGCGCTTCGAAACCGATGGCACCACGGATCAGCAAGTCGACGACGTGACGGTTCTGATCCCGGCACGTAATGAAGCCGAATCGATTGGCCCGACACTTGCGGCACTCGTTCTGAACGGCAGGCCGCCGGTCATCGTCATCGATGATGAATCGACCGACGAGACCGCAACGGTGGTCGCATCTACAGGCATCGAATCACTGTGTCTGGTCTCCGGTACCCCGACGCCCGCGGGCTGGAGCGGCAAACTCTGGGCCCTCGAACAGGGCATCGGCCGGGTTCGTACGTCTTATGTGCTGCTGCTGGACGCGGATATCGTTCTGTCACCGGGTACCTTGCAGAGCTTGCGAAGAAAACTGATCAACGAGGACCTCGGTCTTGTCTCATTGCTCGCCGAGTTGCACATGGCCGGTTTCTGGGAACGCCTGTTGATGCCGGTATTCGTTTTCTTCTTCAAACTGCTATATCCGTTTGCGGTTTCGAACTCGGACACACAAACGATCGCCGCCGCAGCCGGTGGCTGCATGCTGGTGCGCCGTGATGCGCTCGAAGGAGTCCACGCTTTTTCATCGATCCGCGAAGCATTGATCGACGACTGCACATTGGCCCGCGCACTCAAACGAACAAGCCACCGCACCTGGGTCGGTTTGACCCGTTCCGCGATCAGCCAACGCGCGTACCCCCGCCTCGTCGACATCTGGAACATGGTTGCACGCACGGCCTACACACAACTGCGTTATTCGCCGTTGCTGCTCTTGTTGTGCACGGTTTCGATGGTCATCGTGTTCTGGGCGCCGGTTGCCGGTCTGTTCTTCGCGGAAACCCGGGTCGCAGCGCTTGCGGGTGGCATCACCTTGATGCTCGCATACATCCCTACTCTGAGATTCTACGGACGGTCGTTAGCGTGGGCTTTGACGCTGCCGTTCTCGGCCACTTTGTTTCTGGCGATGACCTGGACATCGGCGATGCGTGACTGGCGCGGGCGACGCTCGTATTGGAAAGACCGCATCTACAAACGAGGAGAAATATGAATAAGGTTTGCCGGCTGCTTGCCACGGCGCTGGTTTCCGTGTTCGCACTTGCGCCGTGCCTGTCGACCGCCGGAGAGGATCCAGTCACCGTGGTCGAAAACCTGCAGGCTGCGCTGGTCGAGGCAATGAAGGGCGGCGACTCTATGGACTACGACGCGCGCTATGCCCTGCTCGCACCCGTCGCCTTGGAAACTCATGATTTTCCGTTCATCGCACAGATCGCAATGGGCCGGCACTGGCGACAGCTGACAAATGAGGAACAACAGCAGTACGTAAACGCGTTCGAGGAGATGAGTATCGCAAGCTACGCGAGCCGGTTTGAGCGGTACTCGGGGGAACGGTTTGTCGTCGTCGAAACCTACGACAACCCTCGTGGTGGACGGGTCGTGATCTGTGAGTTGCGCAGGGAGGGTGAACAACCCCTGCTTTTTGAATATCATCTGCGCCAGACCGGCGGTGACTGGCGCATCGTGAACATTGTCGTCGACGGCGTCAGCGATCT
>JAZFZN010000216.1:0-4841 GCA_036475515.1 Gammaproteobacteria bacterium | reverse complement strand
GGTGGTTACACGCTCGCGACACTGTTGGGACATCTTGTGGCCATCGACAACCGCAAAGTCAACAGCGCGACCTTTCTCGTGACCGTACTCGATACATCACAGAAAACGATGTTCTCGATGTTTTCGTCGAAGAGCGCCATCACGGCTGCAATCCGGCGTTCGCGTTCAAAAGGCATTCTCGACGGGCGGGAGATGGCACGTGCGTTCGCCTGGCTGCGTCCGAACGACCTGGTTTACCTGTTCGTCGCCAACAACTGGGTCATGGGCAACGACCCACCGGCGTTCGATATTCTGTATTGGAACGCCGACAGCACGCGTCTGTCGGGGGATTTCCATGCAGACCTGTTGTCCCTGTATCTGCACAACCCGCTAGTATCACCCGGCAAACTGGAAGCGCTAGGCACGCCGATCGATCTGTCAAAAGTAAATATCGACAGCTTCGTGCTGGCGGGTATTACGGATCACATAACGCCGTGGAAGGCGTGTTATCAGACCCTGAGCGTCCTCGGGGGCAAAAAGGAGTTTGTTTTGAGTTCGAGTGGCCACATCCAGAGTATTGTCAATCCGCCCGGCAATCCGAAGGCGAAGTTCTTCATGAACCAGGAACAGCCGGACAACGCGGAGGAATGGTTCGATGGTGCGACCGAAAACGCCGGTTCGTGGTGGGACTACTGGTTCGAATGGATTCGCGAACGCAGCGGTGCACAACGCAAAGCACCGGAAACACCCGGTAGCGAAACCTGGCCGGCCGGCGACAAAGCGCCCGGTCGCTACGTGCACCAACGCTGATGGCCACCGTGATCCGACCCGCCACCGGCACAGACAATCCGATACAGCCCGAAATCGAATTCGTCGAGGTCGACGGACTGAACCTGCGCGTCGCGATCCGGCACGGTACCGGTACACCGCTGCTGTTGTTCAACGGCATCGGTGCAAACCTCGAACTGACAATGCCGTTCGTCGATGCCTTTTCTGGGAAGGAAATCATCGTATTCGACATGCCGGGTGTCGGTCGTTCCGAACTCGGCTGGCGTCCACGTCGTTTTTCCGGTCTGGCCAAGCTGTCCGCACGTCTGCTCGACCGCCTCGGTTACCCCGAAGTCGACGTGGCCGGTATTTCCTGGGGCGGTGCCGTCGCCCAACAGTTCGCGAAGCGTTACCCCCAACGTTGCAGACGCCTGGTGCTCGCCGCCACTTCGGCCGGCACGTTCATGTTACCGGGTGGTCCACGTGTGCTCGCCAAAATGGCGACACCGAAACGCTATTTGTCGGGCAGGTACATGCAGGAAGTGGCCGCCACCATTTACGGCGGGCGCGTGCGCGAGAACCCCGATGCCATTGACGGATATGCGTCGCGCATCATCCCGCCCAATCCGCTTGGATACCTGTACCAGCTGATCGGCGGCCTTGGGTGGACCAGCCTCCTTTGGCTCAGATCGCTCAAGCAACCAACCCTGGTGCTCGGTGGCGACGATGACCCATTGGTGCCTCTGATCAACGCAAGGTTCCTCGCGTCGATGATTCCGAATGCCCAGTTGCACATCGTTCGCGGCGGCGGACACTTGTTCCTGCTGTATCGGACCGACGAAGTCGTGCCGGTGATCCGCGAATTCCTGGGCGCCCCCGAGTAAAAAATTGGAGTCAGAAACTGGGGTAGAAACTGGGGTCAGAGAGTATTTTTTAAGTCGTTGATTTTTCTCACGCGGTACCGACTCAAAGCATTGAGTTTGCCTAGTCCGTTAAAAATCAACGACTTAAAAAATACTCTCTGACCCCAGTTTTACTTTCTTCCGGTTCTGGTCTTGACATTGCCCTGCGGAACCCATATTGTGCGGCGCAACAAGATATTGCGCCGCACAATCGGAGACAGCGATGAAACAGCAGATCAACGAATTCACGACACGCACGACGAATCAGGCCCGTGCGTTTGCCGGTCGCACCGGTGCGGAGACCCGCAACGTGCTCGAGCGGGCCGCGAACGGTCTGATCGGTGCCAAACGCCCGGCGGAACAGCTGGCCGACAAAAGCCTGAAGCTGACCGGGATCGCCCACAAGACCTTCGAGAAGCTCGTCAAGCTGCAGCTTAGGGGTTTCGAAGCAGGAATCGACGCAGGCGCCAAGCGTCTGCGGCTCGCCGCCGAAGCCGACTCACTGAAGGGCTTCGTCGACGCCCAGATCGAGCTGTTCCCGGTTGCGCGTGAGCGCATCACCAGTGAAGCACGCGAGCTGATCGGAATTTTCGTAGGCACGCGCGACGAGGTGTTCAAGGCCGTCAAGGGCACCGACAAGAAGCAGGCCAGGAAATCACCGGCGAAAAAGAAAGTCGTCGCCAAAAAAACTGCCTGATCGACCTGCTTCCGCCCTTGGCAAACGGAATCCGGTTTGCCGGCTGGTGCGCCTGTATCACGGGCGCACCGCCCCTTTGTCCCTTTCCCGTGGATGACACTCCGCGGACCGTCGGTATAATAGCGGCCCTCTTTTTGCCTGCCTCCAAACGACGGGGAAGATTCCATGACAACGACGAATCAGGCGCTGGCGTCCTGGGTGGACGAAGTTGCACAGCTGACCCAACCGGAACGCATTTACTGGTGTGACGGCAGTGACGCCGAATACGACCGACTGGTCGCAGAGATGTGTGAGACCGGAATACTCTCGGAGCTCAACCAGGAAACCTTTCCGAACTGCTATCTGCATCGGTCGGATCCGTCGGACGTCGCCCGTGTCGAACACCTGACCTTCGTCTGTACAAAAGACAAATCAGACGCCGGTCCTAACAACAACTGGATGGACCCGAAGAAGGCACACGAAAAAGTCGATGCCCTGTTCGCCGGTTGTATGAAAGGCCGCACGATGTACGTCATCCCGTACTGCATGGGGCCGATCGACGCACCGGCTTCGCGTTGCGGGGTCGAAATCACGGACAGCCCGTATGTCGTCGTCAACATGAAGATCATGACCCGTATGGGAGACGCGGCGCTGAAGCGCATCGAACGGGACGGAACTTTTGTCAGAGGTCTGCATTCGACCGGCGACCTCGATCCGGAGAAGCGCTACATCATGCATTTCCCGGAAGAACTGAAGATCAAGAGCATTGGATCGGGTTATGGCGGCAACGCGTTGCTCGGCAAAAAATGCCACGCGTTGCGTATTGCGAGCTGGCAGGCGCGGGACGAAGGCTGGCTCGCCGAACACATGCTGATCGTCGGTATTGAAAGTCCGGAGGGCGAAACACACTACATCGCGGCGGCGTTCCCGTCGGCTTGTGGCAAAACCAACCTCGCGATGCTGATTCCGCCGGAATCCTATGCCGGCTGCAAGGTCTGGACGCTCGGTGACGACATCGCCTGGCTCAGTCTCGGCGAAGACGGCCGACTGTGGGCGATCAATCCGGAAGCCGGATATTTTGGTGTCGTTCCTGGAACCAGCCCGAAAACGAACCGCAACGCCTACGAGATGATCACGCACGACGCGATCTTCACAAACGTTGCAACAACCGCCGACAACGAACCCTGGTGGGAAGGCCGCACCGAAGGCGAACCGGTGCTGAACTGGAAAGGCGAAGCCTACGATCCGGACCAAGGCCCGGCCGCGCATCCGAACTCACGTTTCACCGTGTCCGCCAAACAGAACCCGAGCTATTCCGCAAAAGCCGAAGACGCATCGGGCGTACCGATTTCTGCGATCGTGTTCGGTGGCCGGCGCGCCGGTGTGGCGCCGTTGGTCTACCAGGCCAAAAACTGGGCACACGGAGTGCTCGTCGGCGCCGGTGTCGCTTCCGAAACAACCGCCGCTGCAACCGGTGACGTCGGCGTCGTGCGTCGCGACCCGATGGCGATGAAGCCGTTTTGTGGCTACAACTTCGCCGACTACTGGGGCCATTGGTTGTCGTTCGCCGAACGTTCAGACAAGTTGCCGGAAATCTTTCATGTGAACTGGTTCCGTCAGGACGCAGACGGCAGCTTCATGTGGCCGGGTTTCGGCGACAACTTGCGTGCGTTGTGCTGGATCATCGACCGTTGCGACGGACGTGCGGGTGCCACAGAGACAGCAATCGGCTATTTGCCGACGGCCGATTCGCTCGATCTGAACGGGCTCGACCTCGATGACGATGTCGTCGAGGCTCTGCTTTCTGTTGATCCGGCGCTATGGCGCGACGAGATCGAACAGATCGGTGAATACTTCGAGACCTATGGCAGCCATCTGCCGTCTGCGCTGAAAGACGAACTCGAGAAGGTCAGAGCCGCCCTCGAAAGCGAAACGACGACAACCGTATAGCTCGCTTTTGTCATCCCGAGCACATAGCTCACCCCTGTCATCCCGAGCACAGCGAGGGATCTCTGGTCATTGCCCGCGCGACGATGGCAACGTCACGTCAAACTCGATCGCGGCCAGTTGTTCATCGGAAACGCCGTGCTTTTCAAGATACGGTTGCCACGGTGGATCGGAACGCAGCTTTTCGTAGAACGGGTTGAGGTGAGGCGACCTGGTCAGGTAAGTCGCGGGCTCAGAATGACGTGGTCAAGTCAGTCGGTGCAGACGTAGTGGATCGCGTGGCCGGAGTCGGCTTCGGCGACTTTGCCGAGACCGATATAGCCCTCGCCTTCGATGCGCGCGCTGTCACGTCGCACGAAGGTTTCTTCGCCCTTGCTGTCCAATACGAAAGTCCCGTTGGTACTCTCATCGATGAGCCGGAATTTCCCGCGTTGCAGTTCGATACGGGCGTGCAGTCGTGAGATCAGGTGGTTGTTTACGACCAGGTCGGAATCGTCGGCTCGCCCCATCGCGACCGTGGGTCGATCTTCCGAAACCTGAATCACCTGGTTCTTGTAACGCAACGTCAG
>JAZFZN010000215.1:0-10014 GCA_036475515.1 Gammaproteobacteria bacterium | reverse complement strand
GAATTCGATTTACTCATCGCATTGTTACGGCGGGGTGGCGCCGTCGCGAGTCGCGGTGACCTGCTGCGCGAAGTCTGGGGACATACGGGTGTCGTCATGACCCGAACGGAGGATACCCACATCGCCGAGTAGCGCCGCAAGCTCGAGGAAGACCCCGCGTCGCCGCGATACATAGTCACGGTGTACAAAAGCGGTTACAGACTCGACCCCGCCAGTATTCCTGCAACGATGAATCAAAGTTACAAAGGATAACGATGAGCTGGATCACTGCGATCGACTACGAACAATCGGAAGGCCGTCTGCGCCGGATCTATGACCGCATCAAAGGTCCTGACGGCTACCTCGACAACATCCTGACGGTACACGGTTTGCGTCCGCATACGCTCGAAGGCCATATGGCGCTGTACAAGAACGTATTGCACAACGGGGCGAACGAACTCGACAAATGGTTTCTCGAAACGATCGGCGTCTATGTCAGTCTTCTGAACCATTGCCACTATTGTGTCGTGCACCATACAAAGGGTCTCGAACGCATCGTCGGCGACGAACGCACTCAGGAGATACAGACGGCGCTGCGGTCGGAACGGTTTGAAGACGCGTTCACGCCCGCTGAGCAAGCCGGACTCGTCTATGTGCGCCGGTTGACCCGGGAACTCGCTGACATCGAAAAACACAGCGTCGTCGCGCTGAGGGAAGCAGGGTTTTCGGACGGGCAAATACTGGAGATCAACCAGGTGGTTTCGTATTTCGCGTACGCGAACCGCACAGTGCTCGGCCTCGGTGTTTCACCGGAAGGCGACGTACCGGGTCTTTCCCCGGGCGGCAAAGGCGAAAACGATTGGGGCCACCGGTGAACGTACAGACCCTTGTCGCTGCACAGGAGCACCTCAGTGCCTGCGATGAGCGGATGTCTGAACTGATCGGACACCACGGATCGTGGCGCTATAAAGCCGGAGAACCATTCGACGTGTTGGCCTACTCGATTGTCGGGCAGCAGTTGTCGGTCCGCGCCGCGAAGACGATCCGTCGACGCGTACTTGCACTGACCGGAAACAGAAAACGCTTCGATGCAAACGAACTCGTCGGTGTCTCGCGACAACAACTTCGAGACGCGGGTCTTTCACGCGCAAAAGCAAAAGCCCTGGCGCTTCTCGCCGAGAGCGTTGTGGCCGGAGAACTGGATTTTTCTTCGTTCGCGTCGATGGCGGACGACGAAGTCGTCAAAATACTTTGTCGACACATCGGTATCGGTCGCTGGACGGCCGAGATGTTCCTGATTTTTGCACTCGGACGTCCAGACGTGCTGTCGTCCGGGGATCTCGGTCTGCGTCGTGCCGCACAGGCAGTCTACTCGCTCGAAGAACGCCCCGACGCCGAGACCTTTGCAGAACTCGGGAAACACTGGAGGCCATACCGCAGCGTCGCTTCGTGGTACCTGTGGAAAGTCGTCGACTAGGGAGTGCCGTAGCCGCCACCACCAGGCGTTTCGATGACGAACTGGTCTCCAGGTTGCATATCGACTCTCGCGGTTGCGGCCAGCGCTTCGCGTTTGCCGTCGGCGCGTATCACGTAGTTTTTTCCGGCCGCAGCCGAGTTCCCACCGGTGATGCCGAACGGCGCCACACGCCGCCGATTGGACAGAATCGCGGCCGTCATCGGTTCGCGAAACTCGATACGGCGGATGACACCGTCACCACCCGACCAACACCCTGAACCGCCCGAACCTTTGCGAATCGAAAAATCCCGCACCAGGACCGGATAACGCCATTCGAGCACTTCGGCATCTGTCAGACGGGAATTCGTCATGTGGGTGTGCACCGCTGAAGCGCCGTCGAAACCGTCACCGGCACCACAACCGCCACAGACCGTTTCGTAGTACTGCTTTGTCTCATCCCCGAACGTAAAGTTGTTCATCGTTCCCTGTGCGGCTGCGAGTACCCCGAGTGCACCGTAGAGCGCGTCGGTTACGCACTGCGACGTTTCGACGTTTCCGGCAACCACTGCGGCCGGATGGACGGGGTTCAACATCGAGCCTTCCGGAATGATCAGTTCAAGCGGTTTCAGACAGCCGGCGTTCAGCGGTATCGGATCCGGCACGAGTGTTCGAAACACATACAACACCGCGGCCTTGCTGATCGAAGCAGGTGCATTGAAGTTGTCGTCGAGTTGCGCGGACGTTCCTGTGAAATCGATCTTCGCCCGACGCGCATTACGATCGATGTCGACACGGACGGAAACGGTCGCACCGTTGTCGAGTTCGACCGAAAACGCGCCCGGGTTCAGGACATCGAGGACACGGCGCACCGATTCCTCGGCGTTGTCCTGCACATGGGCCATGTACGCGTGTACGGTGTCGCGTCCGAAATGCGCGATCGCCTTCTTCAGTTCTGCAATACCCCGCTCGTTGGCGGCAACCTGCGCTTTGACATCTGCGGTGTTCTGGTCCGGGTTGCGGGCCGGGTATGGACCGGACAAGAGTCGTTCACGTAGCTCTTCTTCCGCGAAGTGTCCCGCCGAGACGATCCTGAAGTTGTCGAACACAACGCCTTCTTCGTCTATATGTCGGCTGTTCGGTGGCATCGATCCTGGCGTAGTCCCGCCGATGTCGGCATGATGGGCACGCGACGCGACAAAGAAGACGAGTCGTCCATCGTCGAACACCGGTGTCACAACCGTGATGTCCGGCAGGTGTGTGCCACCGTTGTACGGCGCGTTCAACATGTAGACATCCCCGCTGCACAGCACATCCTGGTTCAGCCTCAAAACGGTCTGCACACTCTCCCCCATCGAGCCGAGGTGGACGGGCATGTGCGGTGCGTTTGCGACGAGTAGTCCGTCTTTGTCGAACACCGCACAGGAGTAGTCGAGTCGTTCCTTGATGTTGACCGACTGGGCTGTGTTCTGAAGGACAGCACCCATCTGTTCAGCTATGTGCATGAACAGGTTGTTGAACACCTCGAGCATTACCGGGTCGGCGTCCGTCCCGATCGCTTCTCTGTCTGCAGCCGGTGTCACGCGTTCGAGCAGCAGGTGGTTGCGCCGTGTCACCTGCGCACGCCAGCCTGGTTCGACAATCGTCGTTGCGTTCGCCTCGATGATGACTGCCGGAGCGTCGACGGAGTGTCCCGGCCGAAGCGCCTCGCGCCTGTAGAACGAGGCATCCTCCCAGACGCCCTGCATGCGCACCGCACGTGTCGCTTCGGGTTGCGGTGTCGGTGTCTTCGTTTCCGGCAGTACGGGATCGATCTCACCGGCGATACTGCCGATTGCTTCGACACGGACGCGTTCGACGATAAGCAAACGCCCATGACTCGTGAAACCGAACCTCCGTTGGTGTTCGATCGCAAAGGTCGTTTGCATCGTGTCGACACTGTCGAATACGACTTCGAGTGCGGTGTCGGTACCGTCATAGCGCAAGAACACACTTCGGGTGGTCTGCAGACGCGCCTCAGCGATGTTCTGTTGCAGAAGTTCTTTGCGAGTTGCGACTTCGAGTTCATCAATCTTGTCGCTGAGCACGCCCAGGCATCCTGTCTCCAGTGTTTTCTCGATTGTCGCTTCCCGAATCGCGCGGATGTCGGCCAGACCCATGCCATAAGCCGACAACACACCGGCAAACGGGTGCACGAGGATGGTTTCGATACCCAGCAGGTCAGCGACGCCGCAGGCGTGTTGACCGGCCGCGCCGCCAAAACATGAAAGTACGAATTCGGTAACGTCGAAACCTCGTTGTGTCGAGATCATCTTGACAGCACCCGCCATCCGTTCGATCGCGACACGCAGGAATCCCTCGGCAACCTCCTCGGGCGAGAGGTCGTTTCCCGTTTCCGCAGCAATTTTCTTGCGCAGCGTTTCAAACCGATCTTCAACGACGCGAACGTGGATCGGTTCGTCGGCCTTTTTGCCGAATACACGGGGGAAATAATCCGGTTGAATACGTCCAAGCAACACGTTTGCATCGGTTACTGTCGGCGGCCCGCCGCGGCGATAGCAGGCAGGACCCGGGTCGGCGCCTGCTGATTCGGGACCAACCTGGAACCGCGCATCGGAAAAGCGCAATATCGAACCACCGCCGGCAGCAATCGTATGGATATTCATCATCGGCGCCTGGATGCGCACACCGGCAACGATGTTGTCGACACTGCGTTCGAACACACCGTCGAACAGCGACACGTCGGTCGATGTTCCACCCATGTCGAATCCGACGAGTCGTTCAAAACCGGCAGTGAGACCGGTGCGAACCATGCCGACCACGCCACCGGCCGGGCCGGAAAGTATCGCGTCTTTGCCGCGAAATCGGTGTGCTTCAGTCAAGCCGCCATGGCTCTGCATGAACAGCAACGCTGGTTGTTCTGCGGAACCTGGCAGATTCCGTTCAACAGAATCGATGTAGCGTCGCAATATCGGCGACAGATAGGCGTCGGCGACAGTGGTATCGCCGCGTGCGACCAGTTTCATCAATGGACTGACCTCGTGCGATACGGATATCTGATCGAATCCCGCCGCCCTTGCAAGCTCCGCCGCCAGCAGTTCGTGTCGCGAATGGCGGTAACCGTGCAGGAAAACGATCGCCACCGAGTTGAAACCCGCGGCCTTTGCTTCCGCGAGGTCGCGGCACAGCGTTGGTTCGTCCAGCGGCTCGAGTACTTCTCCCGCCGCATCGATGCGTTCGTTGCACTCGATCACACGCGCGTAGAGCACTTCAGGCAGTTGGATATTGAGCGCGAACAGATCAGGACGGTTCTGATAGCCGATCCGCAATGCGTCGCCGAATCCCTTCGTTACGACGAGTACCGCGGGTTCGCCACGGCGTTCAAGCAACGCGTTTGTGGCGACGGTCGTGCCCATGCGTACCGCCTCGATACCGGCGTCGTGGTCGGACCCGAGCAACCGTCGTATGCCCTCGATCACCGCGTCTTGATAGTGCTGCGGGTCGTCTGACAACAGTTTTTCTGTATGCAACGAGCCGTCCGGATCACGTCCGACGACATCGGTGAACGTGCCACCCCGATCTATCCAGAACTGCCACCGCTGCATTGTCTCTTTATAACAGGCGCCGGCGTTTTGAGCTCGCGTGCTGTGCTGCTATCGTGCGCAGCGATGTCTGAAAAATATGCAATCCTCGCGACGCTGGTCGTCTACAAGCTTGTGTTGCTCGCAATCGGATTCTGGGCGACGCGGCGTACCCACGACGCCACGGATTTCTATCTCGGTGGTCGAAAACTCGGACCTTGGGTCGCGGCGATCAGTGCGTCGGCCTCTTCTTCGTCGGCGTGGACATTGCTCGGTGTCAGTGGCGCGGCATTCGCCTGGGGTCTTCCCGCATTGTGGTTGTTTCCGGCGACAGTCGGCGGATTCCTGATCAACTGGTACTACGTGGCGCCGCGGCTTGCGACTGCCAGTCGTGAAAAGGGTTCGGTTACCCTTGCGGAGTACATCGCATCGGACGCCGATTTTCTTTGGCGACGACGAATATTGAAACTCACGACAGTCATTATTGTTTTCAGTTTTTCTTTCTATGTTGCTTCACAGTTCCAGGCAGCGGGCAACGCATTCGCGAGTACGTTTGAATTGCCCGAAATACAGGCAATCCTTATCGGCGCCGCGGTGATTCTCGTTTATACACTGCTCGGTGGTTTCTGGGCCGTGTCGGTTACCGACACTTTGCAGGGTCTGGTGATGGCATCGACAGCGGTCGTTCTGCCAATCGGTGCATTCATGGCCGTCGGCGGGCCGTCGGTTCTGTTCGAATCTCTTGGGGCGATTTCCGCCACTGCCGGAACGCCGGGTATGTACACCGGTATCGCGTTCGTCGGTTTCGTCGCCGGCACACTCGGGATCGGTCTCGGATATCCGGGTCAACCGCACGTGGTCAACCGGTTCATGGCGCTCGAAGACGAAAAAGCGCTGGTCGGTGGTCGTCGCATCGCGATCGCCTGGGCGGTCGTCGTTTACACAGGCATGTTGCTCGCGGGTCTGTGTGCCCGGGTGTTATTCGCGGCGTCAGGACCGGGTGAGGAGGCATTTTTCGCTTTGGCAAGTTCCATATTTCACCCCGTCGTCGCCGGTGTCATGATCGCGGCCGTCTTGTCCGCAATCATGTCGACGGCCGACAGCCAGTTGCTGGTGGCGAGTTCTTCGATCGCCTACGACCTGAAAGGTCGCGAATCACATCAAGGCTTGTCAGTGGCGCGCTGGACTGTGCTGGGTGTCAGCGTGGTGGCGGTGTTGCTCGCGATACTGGCACCGGAGGCCATTTTCGAACGCGTCCTGTTTGCGTGGCATGCGATCGGTTCTGCGTTCGGTCCACTCGTGGTTTTGATGCTCGCCGGACGCGTCGTCAAACCATGGGCTGTGGTCGCGACGCTGGCGACTGGATTCGGTCTGACCGTTGTCCTTCACTGGCAGCCAGATACGCCGGGTGACTTTGCCGAGAGACTGATTCCCCTTTTTGTCGCGTTCGCGGTTGCCTGGTACGGGTCTGTCAGATGCGTTTCGAGAAACGCTTGAACGCGTTGATGCGATCGACGGGCGGATTCATGTCTCGTGCATATATTTCTTTGCGCAGGAATTCGAGTTCGGCATCGCATTCCGATTCGTCGACGTCGCGATACCATGCCTTGTAACGTCCGTCTTCGCCGTTGTTCCAGCGGTAATTCCGTGACTTGAGACGGTCTTTCAAATCGAAGGGCGAATCGACCGCCCACACCCGGCAAGTCGTCTGGCGTGCCCGATCGAGCAAGACCTTCAGCGCCGGTTGACCCGAAACCGGGAGTTGTTGCGCGAGTATGTGGATCGCGGCGAGACAGTCGGTCACGGCTCGGTGGCCGTCGAAAAAGAATCCGTAACGGGAGGCGATGTATTCGAGTTTGCGACTGCCGATGGCTTCTTCGTCCCACGGAATCTGGGAATCCGTACAAGCCCAGGCCTTGTCCTCGAAAACCGGAAATTCCGACTCGACAAACGGGCGATCGAACCGTGCGTTGTGCGCGATGATGACGGCGGCGTTTTCGACGACACTTGCGACTTGTGGCCGATCGATTTTCTTTCCCGCAACCATCGAGTCGGTGATCCCGGTCAGTTCCACGACCTTTCGTGGAATCTCGCGCCCCGGATCCTGTAGTTGGTCGAACGCTTCGAAAACGCGGTAGATTCTTCCGTCGCTGCTGAACTCGAACGGTACCAGCGCGAGTTCGATGACACGTTCGGACTCGTGTTTGAGACCGGTCGTCTCCGTATCCAAAAACACACCGATTTTTTTCTCGGTGTCGTCCCCGGGGTCGGCCTCGTAGCGATCGAGCGGCTTCAGCCTGCGCAAGACCCGATAGTCTTCGTTCTGCTCGAGGCGAGCAGCGAGTTCTTCAAGTTTGGCTCTTTCTTCCAATCGAGTCTGACCCCGTATCTTTCATATCGTTAAAAACGCGCTGACAGCAAGCCTTCCACTGTTTACAATAGCGCTGCGCATACCCCCGGGCGAGGCGATCATGCCTGAAACAACAAACAGAACACAAAAGACCCGATGCGTGGCTCAGTGAATCCCGGTATTTCAGTCGCAAAAACCCCGGGACACACAGAGCCAATCGAGTGGGCGCCGACTGCTATAACGGCGTTCACAGGCCGCGCGCGTCGTGGTCCGGTCAACAAACCCGTCACGGTGCGTGGGTTCGCCGAGTTCGAACGCATTTTCGGGGGTCTTTGGGGGCCAAGTCCGCTGGCTTACGCCGTCAAGGACTTTTTCGAATACGGCGGCGAAACCGCCGTCATCGTACGCGTAGTACGCGGCGGTAGAGCGACGACCATCGATCTGCCGGCAGGAAAGGAAACACTGAGGTTGCGTGCCCTGTACCCCGGTGCCAGTGAAGCGCTGCGTATCGCCGTCGACTTCGACCACATCACTCCGTCCGATACCGATTTGTTCAACCTGACAGTGCAGCGGGTCGCCGCTCCCGGTTCCGCCCTCATCGAAGACCAGGAGATCTTCGACCGGGTTTCGACACTTGCCAATTCAGGCTCTTTCGTCAAAGACCGGATGATGGAGTCTCATCTGGTACGTGTGGATGGACGTGTACCCCTGGTTCGCCCAAACAGGACGGGGAATCCGATGTATGGTCTCCCGGGTTCCTACGTGACATCGAACGCCGATGGCGACGACGGCGAATCGATTACGGACGAGGATCTGATTGGAACCGGCAAAAGCTGCACCGGAATTTTCGCACTGAAAAATACTCAGACGTTCAACCTGTTGTGTCTGCCGCCTTTGACCCGCACGAGGGATGTGGGCAACACGGCCTGGCGCTTTGCCGCACGTTTTTGCGAACAGCGAGGTGCAATGCTGTTGGTGGATGCACCTGCAGCCTGGAGCAGCGTCGAAGATGTACGCAATGGCATCGAACGACTCGGTCTGAAGAGCGCAAACGCCGCGTTGTACTTTCCGCGTCTGCGACAGACAGATCCATTGCTCGGTGAACCGGCCAGCTTTGCACCCTGTGGCGTTGTGGCGGGGATCATCGCCCGAACTGACCGTAAATTCGGTCCGTGGCGCGCGCCGGCGGGCGATTTTGCGCGGGTCCGCAGCCACCAGCGGATGGCTTGTGAGTTCGAACCGCGCGACTATGCCTGTCTCGCCGACGAGCGCGTCAATTGCATCCGCTGGTTCGGTGCCGGGAAGAAGTCGATTGCCTCCGCATACACATTGGCGGATCCGGCGGGTCCGGTACCGGAGTGGCGTTATTTGCCCGGCCGGCGACTCGCGCTGTTCCTGCGAGACAGCATACGTCGCGGTACCGAGTGGGCGGTGTTCGAACCGAACACACCGGGATTGTGGTCGCGGCTGAGGCTGCAGGTCGGTGCGTTCATGCATCGTTGTTATATGGCCGGCATGTTCAGCGGCGAGATTGCTTCAGAAGCCTGCTTTGTCAAATGTGACGGTGAAACAACCACCCCTGCGGATGTGGCGGCCGGTGTCGTCAACGTTCACGTCGCGTTTGCACCGACCAGCCCGGGCGATTTCGTGGAACTGAAGATCAGTCAGAACGTTTCTAACGAGACCGGCAAAAGGCAGACAGAACAGAAAACAGCCTGAACTCGACGACTGTCAGTTACCCCATTTGGCGAGTATCTGATCGTAACGACCCTCGCTTTTTAGGTTCGCAAGGCTCAGGTTCAGCCTTTCCACCACGTCCGGGTTGACCGATGCCCGACTGAACATCAGCCGGACATCGCCACTCGTGATCCGGATCGTGTGCGCCTCGATCTGCTCTTCAAAGCCTTTGCGACGCATGATTGCGGCCGCCACAACGGGGTCTTCGAGAAAGCCGTCGATTTCTCCGTTGTTGAGCCGTTCGAAATTGGATTCGCCGAACTGAACGGCAGAAAACTGGTCCGTAATCCTGTCGTCGTCCTGTAATTCCGCGATGGCTTCACCGTAATAGTAGCCTTCGGTGATTCCGACCCGGAAGCCGTCCTGCAGCATCTCTCTGAAAGTGGCATCGCGATCGCGATCGTCGCCGGCTGCCACATACAGGATAAAGGACTCAGTCCGGTAGGGTTCTGAGAACAACGCGAATTTGAGACGTTTCTCCGTCATCGTCGCGCCCGGCATGAAATCGACTTCACCCGTTTCCAGCATGCGCAACAGGGTTTTCCAGTCCCTTTCGACGAAGTCCAGGGCGCAGCCTGCGCCGCTCGAGATTGCCGAAACGAGTTCCACGTCGAGACCGCGGACGTTGCCGTCGACATCGGTGTACTGGTAGGGCTCCCACGGATCCCAACCCATCGTCAGCGAACAATCACCGGAAGCATCGGCGATTGCTGCTGCTTCGACCGCCGGGTCACCGTCGCCGGTTGACTGGCTGTCGGTGGTGCTGTCGGGGTCGCGTTCACAGCCGGCCATCATCCCCAGGACGACCACCAATGCACCCCAACTGATGCTCATGCGGGCGTTCATAACAGCTGTCTGAATTCCCCTGTCCGAAGAATAATCCTTTGTGCCGTATTCTCAAGTGCGAATCGCAC
>JAZFZN010000214.1:0-2747 GCA_036475515.1 Gammaproteobacteria bacterium | reverse complement strand
GCCGCTTTCTTGTAGCGTTCGTATTCCTGCAGCCGGCGTATAAGCTCAGCGCGTGGGTCTTCCTCTTCATCGACTTCCACCGACCGTGGCAACAGCATCCGCGACTTGATCTCTGCCAGCATAGCGGCCATCACCAGGTATTCGCCCGCAAGTTCGAGGTGCAGATCTTTCATCAAATCGATGTAGTGCACGTATTGGTGCGTGATCTCGGCAATGGGAATATTAAGAATGTCGATGTTCTGACGTTTGATCAGATAGAGCAGCAGATCCAGCGGTCCTTCGAATGCTTCCAGGAACACCTCCAGCGCATCGGGCGGAATGTACAAGTCGTGCGGTAGTTCAGTGACTGCTTCGCCCTGAACAATCGCGAACGGCATTTCCTGTTGAGCAGGCGCCGGTTCGTTGCGATGTTCCGATTTCTCGTTCATCGGTATTTCACACCCATTGCCTGACGAACTTCGTTCAGTGTTTCCTTCGCGGCATCGCGGGCGCGGCTGCAGCCATCGTTGACGATGCTGCGTACCAGCTCCGGATCGTTCACAAACCGTTCAGAGCGTTCACGGATGGGTTCCAGTTCTTCCAGCAAAGGGTCGATGACTCTCTGTTTGCAGTCGAGACAACCGATTCCGGCAGTTGTACAGCCCTCCTGCACCCACTGCCTTGTCTCCTCGTCCGAATAGATCTTGTGGAAGTCCCAGACCGGACATTTTTCGGGAGTGCCGGGATCTGTACGGCGGACACGCGCCGGGTCGGTCGGCATGGTACGGACTTTCCTGACTATGTCGTCTACAGCCTCGCGCAGGCCGATCGTGTTGTGGTAGGACTTGGACATTTTACGTCCGTCGAGTCCTGGTACTTTTGACGCTTCGGTCAGCAATATTTCAGGTTCCGTCAGTATCGTGCGCCCACTCCCTTCCAGATAGCCTAGTAACCGTTCACGGTCGGCCACCGTGAGGCTCGCGTGTTCAGTCAGCATTTTGCGGCCGGCTTCCAGCGCTTCGGCGTCACCGCGCTCCTGGTAGGCACGTCGCGCGTTCAGATACAACTTCTTGTTGCGCTGGCCAAGTGTCTTGATCGCTTTTTTCGCCTTGTCTTCGAATCCTGATTCACGACCATACAAATGGTTGAATCGGCGTGCGAGCTCCCGTGTCAGCTCCACGTGCGCCACCTGGTCCGCGCCGACAGGTACATATTGAGCGCGGTAGACCAGAATATCGGCGCTCTGCAACACCGGATAACCGAGAAAACCGTAGGTCGCCAGATCCCGATCCTTCAGAGTGTCCTGTTGTTCCTTGTAGGTGGGGACTCGTTCGAGCCAGCCGACCGGCGTAATCATCGACAAAAGCAAGTGCAGCTCTGCGTGTTCCGGAACGCGCGATTGAATGAACAAAGTAGCCGCCTCGGGGTCGATCCCGACCGCCAGCCAGTCGACAAACATGTCGAATACGTATTCCTCTATCCGGGACGGGTCATCGTAGTGGGTTGTCAGCGCGTGCCAATCGACGACGACGAAGAACACTTCGTACTCGTATTGGAGTCGCAGCCAGTTTTTCAGTACGCCGTGATAATGTCCGAGATGTAGCGGGCCGGTCGGTCGCATCCCGGAAAGGACGCGCTCGTTGCCCGCGTTCGCCGTGCCCAATTCGCCCTCCAGATCAGCCGGTGTCCGCGCCGCGGGCGGACTGTCGGCCCGGCGGTCGGCGCCATTATACGCACGGCAGACAAAGCAATCTCAATCGATAGTGGCCCTCACATCGCCTTTGCCGGCACGCACGACCTGGGGTGGATCGCGCGTCAGATCGATAACCGTTGTGGGTTCCGGATTGCCCATCCCGGCCAGCAGAACACCGTCGACGAGCCTTTCGATTCGGGTCTGGATGTCCTCCGGATCGGTCAACGGTTCTTCATCTTCGGGCAGCTGAAGAGTCGCGCTGACGAGAGGTTCGCCCAAGGAAGCGAGCAGAGCCTGGCAGACCTTGTTGTCCGGAACCCGAATACCAATGGTCTCGCGCTTCTTGCTGTTCAGCCGCTTTGGAACCTCACCGGTCGCTCGCAGGATGAACGTATACGGACCGGGAGTCAGCTGGCGCAACAGCCGATAGGACTGGTTGTCCACACGTGCGTAGGTCGCGATCTCGGACAGGTCGTGACACAGGAGCGAGAAGCGATGATTGCGGTCCGCGGCGCGAATTCTTCGGATCTGCGCGCGTCCCGTACGGTTCCCGAGTTGGCAACCGAGTGCATAGCAGGAATCCGTCGGGTAAACGATGACGCCTCCATCGCGCACGATGCTTGCGGCATGTTCGATCATCCGCTGTTGTGGATCATCCGGGTGAACATGGAAAATTTCGCTCATCGGTCATCTGCAAACGGTCCGCTTGCGCCGGGACCTCGTTGGGTTATGATAGCGCGCTTTTCCGCCCGGCCCCCGCGATGAGGTTGCTGTACGATTTCTTTCCGCTGCTCGCGTTCTTCATCGCGTACAAGTTCTATGGGATTTTTCCTGCGACCGCGGTCATCATCGTCGCGACGATGATTCAGATCGCCGTGCACTGGGTTCGCAAACACCGGGTCAGTCCCGTCCATCTCGGTACAGCGGCTCTGATCCTCGTTTTTGGTGGCGTCACGTTGCTGCTGGGGGACTTACTGGCCAGAAAGTGCTTAATTGCCAGAAACGGAATCAAAAAGAACAGGACGTTTAATACCTTCACAAGCGTCAACGAATAGAGAATAAACTGGTGATAATC
>JAZFZN010000213.1:0-7063 GCA_036475515.1 Gammaproteobacteria bacterium | reverse complement strand
CGGTCCACCGGTGACCCGTCGCGCCGCGGTCGGGGATCCACCGATCACACGCTGGGAATACCCGGATTACATCGTCTTTTTCGAGTACAACCATGTCATCCATGCGGTTGTCCCGCAGCGGGTCGCGCAACGATAAACAACATTATATTACGACTGTAAGTAAATAATAATTAAATAAAAAATGACCGATGCACCGCATCGGGCTCTGTGGCCAGCGGAGTGGGCACCGCAGGCCGGTGTCATGCTGACCTGGCCACGCCCGGATGGCGACTGGGGGCCCGTCACCCCACAGGCGGAGCAGTCGTTTGCGGCCATCGCGACGGTGGTCAGCCGTCGCGAGACCTGTCTGATCGTCGCGGCCGACGAGCCGCATGTCGACCGTATCCGCGGTGTGTTGATCGCCGCAGGCACCAACCTGGCCAGCTGCCGTTATGCGATCGCGCCCAGTGACGACGCCTGGGCGCGCGACCACGGCCCGATCACGGTCCGCCTCGGCGACCAACTGATCCTGAACGATTTCCGTTTCGATGGCTGGGGTGGCAGACACCGCTGCGGGCAGGACGATGCGATCACAGCGGCACTGCACAAATCCGGCGCTTTCGGTGACATCGCACGCCGTCGCTGTGAACTGGTTGTCGAAGGCGGTGCCGTCGAAACCGACGGCCAGGGCACATTGCTGGCGACACGTTCCAGTGTGCTGCCACCGTGTCGCAACCCCGATGCATCCCCGAACTCGGTCACGGATCTGTTGAACGACGCACTGGGGATCGAACGCTTCTTGTGGCTCGACCACGGTGAACTGGCTGGTGACGACACGGATGGCCACATCGACACCCTGGCGCGGTTCACCGATGCGCGAACGATCGTCCATCAGTCCTGTGATGATCCGGATGATCCGAACTATCCGTGTCTGCAAGCGATGCGGCACCAACTCGCCCGCTTCGAAAGACCCGATGGCGCCCGATACAGAACCGTTCCGTTGCCCACACCAAACCTTGTTTCTGCTGACGGTGCACCTCTGCCAGCCGGCTATACGAACTTTCTGATCATCAACGAAGCGGTGCTGGTGCCGGTATACGAGCATCCGTCGGACACACCGGCGCTGAAACGATTGGCCGGCTGCTTCCCCGATCGCGAACTGATACCGATCCCATGTCGTGCCCTCGTCCGCGAAGGCGGCAGCCTGCACTGCGTCACGATGCAGATCCCCGCCGGTGTCGAGTTGGCCGGCGCCTCCTTCGTCTAGTTCGGTACTGCATCGGCTACAATGGCCCGCCCCGGAAAACGACGACCTGCCGATGAGCGACCGTTGCCTGACGATCGGGCTCATACAGCACAGCTGTAGCGATTCCCCACAGCACAACCTGTCTGCAACCGAGGACGGTGTCCGCGAGGCGTATGCGCAAGGCGCGCGACTCGTACTGCTGCAGGAGCTGCACAAGACCCGGTACTTCTGTCAGACCGAGGATCCAGACGTCTTCGAACTCGCCGAACCGGTACCGGGTCCGACGACCGAGCGCCTCGGCGTCTTGGCGAAGGAACTCGGTGTTGTCGTCGTTGCATCGGTTTTCGAACGTCGTGCGTCCGGTGTCTACCACAACACGGCGGTCGTTCTCGAGAACGACGGCGCGATCGTCGGGCGATATCGCAAAATGCACATTCCGAACGATCCGGGCTACCACGAAAAGTTCTATTTCACACCGGGCGATCTCGGTTTCGAACCGATCGAAACGTCGGTCGGTCGTCTGGGCGTTTTGATCTGCTGGGATCAATGGTATCCGGAAGCCGCTCGCCTGATGGCGCTCGCCGGGGCAGAACTGTTGCTGTTCCCGACCGCGATCGGATACGACGAGTCCGATGACCCGGACGAACGCACCAGACAGTACGAGGCCTGGATGACCGTGCAACGCTCCCACGCCATCGCCAACAACCTGCCCCTGGCCGCGTGCAACCGGACCGGTACCGAACCCGATCCGTCCGGACGTAGCGGAGGCATCCGCTTCTGGGGATCCAGCTTTGTCTGTGGACCACAGGGTGAATTGCTGGCGCGTGCCAGCGAAGACACGTCAGCGGTGATCACCGCCAGGATCGACCTCGACCAGAGCGAGCGTCTGCGGCGGATTTGGCCCTATTTCCGCGACCGGCGGATAGACGCCTATGGGGACCTGGCGCGCCGCTACCGCGACTAGTCAGGAAGGTGATGACGTTGGAAGCATCGAGTCTGCTTGACCCATTGTTGCCCGATACACGCGGGACTGTGCGCTGGGGCCAACTGTATGGGTCAGCCGCGGCGCTTGCGCTGTCACGTGCGGCGCAAAGCGCGCGGGTGCCGTTGCTCGTCGTCGCCGAAGACGTCCGCCAAGCTGAACGTCTGGCGACCGAATTGCCGTTTTTTACGCCTGCCGGTTTCGACGTGCTCGAATTCCCCGATTGGGAGACGCTCGCATACGACCCGTTTTCCCCGCATCCGGACATTATCTCGCGACGTCTGGAAACACTGTCGCGTCTGCCGACACTCGATCAGGGAATCGTTGTTACCGCGGCACCGACCTTGTTGCAACGAATTGCTCCCCGCACTTATGTCGACGGTGCCGCATTGCTGTTCGAACGCGGTGAACAGATCGACGCCGAGCACTTGAGCCGGCGTTTCGAACGTGCCGGTTATCTGCGTGTTCCACAAGTTCGCGAGCACGGTGAATACGCCCTGCGTGGGTCGTTGATCGATCTGTTCCCGATGGGCAACGACGAACCGTTCCGGATCGACCTGTTCGACGACGTCATCGAGACGATCCGTGGCTTTGACCCCGACTCGCAACGTTCTACCGAAGAGGTCGATCACATCCGTTTGCTACCGGCGCGTGAGTTTCCGATGACCGACGAGTCGATCGACCGGTTCCGGCGTTCCTACCGGCGACGGTTCGAAGGCGACCCGAGTACCTCTGTCATCTACCGCGATGTTTCGAACGGTCTGGCACCGTCCGGGATCGAAGCTTATCTGCCGCTGTTCTTCGAGCAGACTGCTTTGTTCACCGACTACCTGTCCGAACAAGCGTTGGTTGCCGTCTTCGACACACTGGCCGACGGGCTGGAACAGACGGCGGCCGAAATCGAAGAACGTTATGAGCAACGCCGACACGATATCGAGCGCCCGTTGCTGGCCCCGCAGGAGTTGCATGGTGACCCCGCTGAATTGTTTGAACGCCTCGGACAACACGGGCAAATCGTCATTAGCATCCACGAACTCGAACCGACCGCGCAGTCAGACCCGTGGATGAACGCGGGTACGAGCCGGCCGCCGTCAGTACGGCTGGACCCGCGGACCAATGAACCCGGTGCTGTGTTGAAGGAGTTCGTACAGAAATCAAGCCAACCAACGCTGTTTGTCGCGGAATCACCAGGCCGCCGCGAAATGCTGTCGGACCTGATGCGTCAGCAACATATCGAGGTCAGGTTCGTCGACACCTGGGATGACTTCGTCGGGCAACGACCGGACTGCGCACTGACGGTTGCGCCGCTCGAAACCGGCATGACCTCGGCCGGCTTCGTCGTCGTCGCCGAGGAGCAACTGTTTGGCGAAGCGGTTCGACGGCGTCGTCGCCGACCGGCGCGTGATCCTGAAAGCGTCATCCGGCACCTGACGGACCTCAGTGAGGGTTCGCCGGTCGTCCACGAAGACTATGGTGTCGGCCGATATCTCGGGTTGAAAACACTCGAAATCGGTGGCGTCGAAACCGAATTCCTGACACTCGAATATGCCGGTGGTGACAAGCTCTATGTACCGGTGCACGCGCTCCATCTGATCTCGCGGTATTCCGGCGCACCGTCCGAACACGCGCCCCTGCACCGACTGGGTAGCGACCAGTGGACACGTGCGAAGCGCAAAGCCGCCGAGAAAGCACGCGACGTCGCGGCGGAGCTGCTTGACATCTATGCACGCCGTGCGGCGACACGGGGCCTCAGTTTCCGGGTCGACGAACCGGACTACCTCGCATTCGAGGCCGGTTTTCCGTTCGAGGAAACGATCGATCAGGAAACGGCGATCGCTGCCGTACTGGACGACCTGAAAGGGACAACACCGATGGACCGCGTGGTCTGCGGTGACGTCGGTTTTGGCAAAACGGAAGTCGCATTGCGTGCAGCTTTCGTAGCGGTTGACAACGGCAAACAGGTTGGCGTGCTGGTACCAACGACGCTGCTCGCACAACAGCACCATCAGGTGTTCACGGACCGGTTCGCCGACTGGCCGGTGCGTGTGGAAACATTGTCGCGTTTTCGTTCACGCAAACAGACTAAAGAGATCGTCGACGGTCTCAAGAATGGGACCGTCGATATCGTGATCGGGACACACAAACTGTTGGGCGACGACGTGGTGTTCAAGGATCTGGGACTGATCGTCGTCGACGAGGAACACCGTTTCGGGGTACGACACAAGGAAAGACTCAAGTCGTTACGCAGTCAGGTCGATGTACTGACGCTGACCGCCACGCCAATACCTCGAACCCTGAACATGGCTCTGGGTGGATTGCGGGACCTGTCTCTGATCACAACCCCGCCTCACGGCCGGCTGGCCGTCAAAACCTTTGTTTGCGACTGGAACTCGATGGTCGTTCGGGAAGCCGTGTTGCGCGAGATCAAGCGTGGTGGCCAGGTCTATTTCGTCCACAACACGGTAAAGACCATCGACAAGGCGGCGCGGGAACTGCAGAAACTGGTTCCCGAGGCGACGATCTGTGTGGCACACGGCCGGATGCGGGAACGGGAACTCGAGCGTGTGATGCTCGACTTCTATCATCGGCGTTTCAATGTCCTGGTCTGCAGCACAATCATAGAAAGCGGTCTGGACGTACCGACGGCGAACACCATCATCATCAATCGTGCCGACCAGTTCGGTCTCGCTCAGCTGCATCAACTGCGCGGCCGGGTCGGTCGGTCGCATCACCGTGCCTACGCATATCTGATCAGTCCACCAAGGGCTGTGATCACGGCCGATGCACGCAAACGGCTCGAGGCGATCGAGTCGATGGAAGACCTCGGTTCGGGATTCATACTGGCAACCCACGATCTCGAGATCCGTGGCGCCGGCGAACTACTCGGAGACGTCCAGAGCGGTCAGATCCACGAAGTCGGCTTCACGATGTATACGGAGATGCTCGAACGGGCCGTGCGTGCGTTGAAATCCGGTCGCGAACCCGATCTGGAACGACCGCTCTATTACGGACCGGAAATCGATTTGCAGGTACCAGCGTTGATCCCTGACAGTTACCTGCCAGATGTGCACCTGCGACTGATTCTGTACAAGCGCATCGCCTCGGCGCGCAACAACGAAGAACAGCGGGAACTCCAGGTCGAGCTGATCGACCGTTTTGGACTCCTCCCGGACCCGACCAAAACGCTGTTCCGGCTGACCGCGCTGAAATTGAAGGCCGCGCCTCTCGGGATCCGTTCGATTAAGCTGGGGACGGCTGGTGGACGCGTTCGTTTCACCGAACGGCCAAACGTCGACCCGCAGTCCGTGATCCGGCTGGTTCAGGGTCATGGCACAACATACCAGTTCGACGGTCAGGACAGGTTGCGGATCGTCAAGGAGCTGGATACGTTTGCGGATCGCTACAGGGAAGCCGAACACCTGCTCGACGCACTCACGATCAGCGACGCGGTGCGAACGAACAATGAATCAAAACTGGCAGCGGGTTGACAGAAACAAACGGGCCGAACTGCCAACGACCTTCCCATCTCATTTTACTCGGACCCCTTTGAACTCTAGACTGACCCGGATGCAGGCTCTTCACAGAAAAATACTTATCGGATTCGCTGTCTTGGCGTTCACACTCGCCGCCGGGGCGCAGTCGACACGGACCTATCAGGTCGAACTGGTGATCTTCAAAAACCTCGAAACACCACCGGTCGGCGAAGCTTTGGATCCTGAAGCGTTTATCGAACTTCCCGAGTCGGAACCGATAGTCTCGGGGATCTTCCAGCCGGCGCCGAGTGGTGCACTCATTCTGACCGAGACTGCAAACCGTCTGGACCGCGCCAGTGGATTCCGACCGCTGGCACACGACGCGTGGATCCAACCGGGGCTCGCACGCGAAGAAGCACCCGCGCGCAACATCATCGTGACAGATGGAGGTGTCACGGTACGTGGAACGGCGCGTGTGTACCTGTCGCGCTATCTGCACGTGGAACTGGATCTGATCTTTGAGGGTTCGGACGGTTTGCGATACCGGCTCGCCGAACGGCGGCGGGTACGCAGCAACGAAAACCACTACTTCGACCACCCCGCCTTCGGCGTCATCGCCCGTATCACACGCTTGAGCGACTAGCCTCGTTTTTGGGGGTCAGATCCCGGAGTGGACAGCCGCGAGGTCACCGCTGATGAGTACCCGTTCTGCAACGCGATTGCGGCCGTTCAGTTTTGCTTCCGTCAATGCCTCCTCCGCAATGCGTATCAGATCCTCCGGCATCGTGTTGGGGTCCGCACGTGCCAGCACGATACCAGCACTGACGGTCACGTACTTGGAAACGGCCGACTTCGGATGGTGGATCCACAGATTCTCGACGCGTTCGCACACCGACATCGCGAGGTTGCGCAGTTTACCCGGTTCCGCTCCGACCACGAACACGATGAATTCCTCGCCACCGAAACGCCCGATCAGATCGCTGGCGCGGCGGAACGAACTGTCGATGCATCGTGCAACCCGTTTCAAGCAGGTGTTGCCCGCCTGGTGTCCGAAGGTTTCGTTGTAAGACGAGAAATGATCGATATCGAAGAGCAGAAACGAGACGGTCTTCGAATCCCTTTGCGCGATCTGCCAGTCGCGACGCGCGACCTCTTCGAAGAACTTGCGGTTGCTGATGCCCGTGAGACGGTCGCGTCGCACCAGATCAGCAATCTCCAGCCGCGCCTGGACCAACTGGCTGCGTTGCCCTTCGACCCGTTCTTCGAGTTCCCGTCTTGGAGTGGCGTCTTTAAGCGTCACAAGATAGTTCTGCAGCCGATTGGACCGGCTGTAGGCCGGAGCAATTGTAATTTCTGCCGGAAAAGTCGTGTTGTCTTTGCGCG
>JAZFZN010000212.1:0-3582 GCA_036475515.1 Gammaproteobacteria bacterium | reverse complement strand
CGTCATCAGACCCGCGAAACTTCCGGATCGCGTTGCGACGGGTAACGCAATGACGCTGTCTGTAAGCATGGCTCGAATATAACACGCTTACTTTGACTGCTACTGCTTGCGGCCGGCGACTTAGTATGCTAGTGCACACGTCGTTCGATGCTCTGTTCTGAAAGAACGTGGCTCGCTATTTCTTCGATTGAAGAATGCGTCGTATTGGTAAAGACCAGGCCATGTTTCTTGAACAACTTCTCCGCTTCACGCAATTCGTACGTGACCTGTTGGATCGAGGAGTACTTGCTGTTCGGTCTTCTTTCGTGTCGCATCTGTCGCAACCGTTCGGGATCGATGGTCAGCGCGTAGAGTTTGTCTGTGTAGCCCTGTACCGGCCCCGGAAGATTGCCGGACTCGAGTTCTTCTTCAATCAGCGGATAGTTCGCGGCGTAGATTCCATATTGCAGAGCCAGATACAGACAAGTTGGCGTTTTGCCGGTCCGTGAAATTCCGACCAGGATGACGTCGGCGTTATCGTAGTTCTGCGTGTTCAACCCGTCGTCACTGGCCAGTGTGAAGTTGATTGCCTCGATACGTGCTGCATACATCGGCGAGTCGGCAGCGCCGTGTGCACGACCGGACGTGTGCGTCGACTTGATCCCGAACTCACGTTCCAGCGGCGAAAGAAACGTGTCGATGAAGTCGAGATAAAGGCCCTCACTTTCTTTCAGGATCGCGAGCAGGTCCTCCTGGACGAGCGTGCTGAAAACGACCGGACGACGGCCCTCCACCTGTGCGGTCAGGTTGATCTTGCGTACCGCTTCCCGCGCCTTGTCAACGGTATTGATAAATGGCAAAGTCACTTGACGAAACTTGACGCTCTCGAACTGCGTCAACAGACTCCGTCCCAGGGTTTCGGCAGTGATTCCCGTCTGGTCGGATACAAAGAAAACAGTCCGCTGGTTCATGTTGTTGTCCCCCCCTGGGGCCGGAGGTACAGTTCTTCGGACAGCAGTATAATTACAGAAATTCTAACAGTGTTGCACAGCCTGACCAGCTGGTATTTCCAACAGTCATGACTTCTCGAGGTTCGCGATGACAGCTTATGTCGTCCCGTTTGAACGCCTGGGCATGGGCGATGTGGAAACCGTCGGTGGCAAGAATTCGTCACTCGGCGAAATGATCACCAACCTGGCGAACCTCGGAATCGATGTGCCGGCTGGTTTTGCGACGACCGCCACTGCATATCGCGATTTTCTGGCGCAGGACGGACTCGCGGGACGTATTGAAGGGCTGCTCGCCACACTCGATGTCGACGACGTAGACCGTCTGGCGGAAACCGGCAAGCAAATTCGCGGCTGGATCGCGGAGACACCACTACCGGAGCCGCTCGTCGAGGAGATCACCGCATCGTACAAAGCGATGGGACAGGACAATAGCGACGCATCGGTTGCTGTGCGTTCTTCAGCCACGGCGGAAGACTTGCCCGAGGCCTCTTTCGCGGGACAACAGGAATCGTTTCTGAATGTTTCCGGTGTCGACGAAGTGCTGCGGCGTGTCCGCGATGTGTTTGCGTCGCTGTACAATGACCGTGCGATCGCCTATCGCGTGCACCAGGGATTTCCACACGATCAGGTCGCGTTGTCGGCCGGCATTCAACACATGGTCCGCAGCGATCTCGGTGCCAGCGGCGTTATGTTCACACTGGATACCGAATCCGGTTTCGACCGCGCGGTGTTCATCACGTCTTCATGGGGACTCGGCGAAACTGTCGTGCAGGGTGCAGTCAATCCGGATGAGTTTTACGTGTACAAGCCCGCTCTGGAATCCGGCAAACACGCGATACTGAGGCGTACCCTGGGAACCAAGGCGATCAAAATGGTCTATGCAAACGGCCAGGACCATACCGTCGAAACCGTCGAAGTACCCGATGAAGACCGCAAACGATTCTCTCTGAACGACGACGATATCGCGACACTCGCCCGTCACGCCGTAACCATCGAAAACCACTATGGTCGGCCGATGGACATCGAATGGGGCAAGGATGGCACCAACGGAACAATTTATATCCTTCAGGCGCGCCCCGAGACGGTCAAAAGCCGCTCGCGGGGTGGCAGTGTTGAACGCTTCTTGCTGAAGCGACACTCGGAGGTCATCTGCAACGGTCGCGCGATCGGCCAACGCATCGGTACAGGGACTGCGCGGGTGATTAAAAACCTCCGGGAAATGAACCGTGTTCAGCCAGGCGATGTGCTCGTCACGGATATGACGGATCCCGACTGGGAGCCGATCATGAAACGCGCTTCCGCGATCATCACCAACCGTGGTGGTCGTACCTGCCACGCCGCAATCATTGCGCGTGAACTCGGTGTCCCGGCCGTCGTCGGTTGTGGCGACGCGACCAGCGTGATCACCGACGGCCAGCCGGTCACGGTTTCCTGTGCCGAGGGAGACACCGGCTTCATCTACGATGGAAACCTCCCGTACGAACGGCAGGAAATCAGCCTCGAACGGATGCCGGACATCCCCGTCAAGATCATGATGAACGTCGGCAACCCGGATCGTGCATTCGACTTCTCGATGATTCCGAACCACGGTGTCGGACTCGCGCGGCTCGAGTTCATCATCAACCGAATGATCGGTATTCACCCAAAGGCTCTGCTCGAGTACGACAAACTCGAAGCCGCGCTGAAGAAAACAATCGACGAACACATCGCCGGATATCCGGGGCCTGTCGAGTTCTATATCGAACGCCTAGCTGAGGGAATCGCGACAATCGCCGCCGCGTTTTCTCCCGAACCGGTCATTGTGCGCCTGTCGGATTTCAAATCGAACGAATACGCGCACCTGATCGGTGGCAAAGAGTATGAGCCGAACGAGGAAAACCCGATGCTCGGTTTCCGCGGAGCTTCCAGATATCTGGACGAGTCATTCCGTCGCTGTTTCGAGCTCGAATGCGAAGCACTCAAGAAAATTCGCAACGACATGGGATTGAAGAACGTCTGGATCATGGTGCCGTTTGTCCGTACTGTTGAAGAAGGTCGGCGCGTTGTCGAGTTGCTGGCCGAGAACGGACTGAAATCGGGCGACGACGGCTTGCGTTTGATCATGATGTGCGAACTGCCATCGAATGCATTACTCGCCGATCAGTTTCTCGAACACTTCGACGGTTTTTCGATCGGATCAAACGACCTGACGCAATTGACGCTTGGGCTTGACCGCGATTCCGGCATCATCGCGCATCTGTTCGATGAACGGGACGATGCAGTAAAATCGCTGCTGGCACGGGCCATCGAGGCCTGCCGCAAACGGAACAAGTACATCGGCATATGTGGGCAAGGTCCTTCGGACCATCCGGACCTGGCACACTGGTTGCTGGAACAGGGAATCGAAAGCATGTCGTTGAATCCGGATACCGTGATCGAGACCTGGTTGTCGCTGGCGGGCGAAAGCGTATGAATCGGACGGCACTTGTCGTGTCGATGACGCTGACCGCACTGGCCGCCGGCGGTTGCGCCAGCATGTCGGAGTCGGAGTGCCACCACGCCGACTGGTATGCGATCGGTTACGAAGACGGTGTCCGGGGACAAACGCCGGAAC
>JAZFZN010000211.1:0-4208 GCA_036475515.1 Gammaproteobacteria bacterium | reverse complement strand
GAGTTCTGCCGGGCCGCGATCGCCGGGCTGCGCAACGAAGGGATCTTCACGCCACCGAGCCTCGGAGGCACCCTGCTCTATCCGGGCTTCGCCGGGGGGATGAACTGGGGCGGAGTCGCCTGGCACCCGGATGAACAGCTCGTCGTCACGACGGTGAAGCGGATGGCGATGTGGGTCCGGCTACACGAGCGCGAGGAGTTCGGGGCCGATCGCCGCTCGGGTGCCGAAGGCGTCCAGTTCACCGGCCAGCGCGGGACGCCGTACGGGATGAGCCGGGCCCCGCTGCTGTCGCCGAACGGCGTGCCATGCAGCCCGCCGCCGTGGGGGACGCTCGTCGCGGTAGACCTCTCGGACGGCTCGATCCGCTGGGAGATCCCGCTCGGTACGACTCGCGACCTGGCGCCACGGCCGTTCATCTTCAACTGGGGCGTACCGAACGTCGGGGGATCAATCGTCACCGCCGGCGGTCTGATATTCATCGCGGCAACGACCGACCAGTTCCTGCGTGCATTCGACATCGAAACCGGCGAAGAACTTTGGAAACACCGCCTGCCGGCCGGTGGACAGGCAAGACCGATGACTTTCGTATCCGAGGAAAACGGCAAGCAATACGTCGTGATTGCTGCCGGCGGCCACGGCAATATGAGAACAAAACTCGGCGATACGGTCATCGCATTCTCACTGCCCGACTCGTGATGCGCAGCTGTCTGGTCCTGATTTTTTTGCTGTGTTCGGTTGAGATCGTATCCGCTGAAACGACTGTTTTTGATGCACAGGATCTCGACCCCATCGTCGTCACCGCGAGCCGCACAGAAGAACCGCTGCGCGAACAGACCTACAGCATCGGCGTCATCGATCGCTATGCCTTGCAACTGATCGGACACACACACGTGAACGAACTCGGTTTTCGCATACCCGGCGTCTGGTTCAGTCGCGGCAATGGACAGGAACACCTGACGGCGATCCGCTCGCCGGTCCTGACCGGTGCCGGCGCCTGCGGTGCGTTCCTGTATCTCGAAGACGGTATCCCGATACGCCCCGCCGGATTCTGCAACGTCAACGAGTTGTTCGAAATCAATACCGAACAGGCCGAGTCGATCGAGATCATGCGTGGACCGGGCAATGTCCTGTATGGATCGAATGCGTTGCACGGCATGGTCAATGTGGTCACACCGGCACCCGGTGTGACCGGTTTTGCGACTTCCGCCGAAGCAGGTCCGGACGACTTCTATCGGCTGAGTGTGGACATGGGTCATGCAGGCGCTCGCAACGCCTTTCGCGCGGTTGCACACGGTGAGCACTACGACGGTTGGCGCGACGATTCGGGCTACGACCAGCAGAAACTGAACGCGGCATACTCGACGAACCTCGCCGATGCAACCGACCTCGGTCTGCGCTTTGCAGCGACGAACCTGAATCAGGAAACGGCCGGATTCATTCTCGGTCAGGACGCATACCAGGACGAATCGCTGCGCACGACGAATCCGAATTCCGAAGCGTATCGTGACGCGGATGCACAGAGGCTGACAGCCCGATTTGGCCATCAATTCGACGGCGCCACAGAACTGGTCGTAACCCCGTATGTACGACGCGCCCGCATGGACTTCCTGCAGCATTTTCTGCCAGGCCAGCCGACGGAACAGAACGGCCAGGACAGTTTCGGTTTCCTGACGATGTTCCATTGGAACCGGCAGGAATCAACCTTCGTGGCCGGACTCGATGTGGAATGGGCCGACGGCTTTCTGAAAGAAACCCAACCCATGCCGATCACGACCGGTTCCCCTTTTCTCCAGGAAACACGGCCGGCGGGCGTCCACTATGACTACCGGGTTGACTCCTTCGTCATCGCCCCCTGGCTCAGGGCTCAGGGATACATAGGCGAGCGGGCACGCTGGAATGCGGGTGTGCGCTACGAATCGCTACGCTACGACTACGACAATCAGACACTCGACGGCAACACACGCGATGACGGCACCACCTGCGGCTTCGGTGGCTGCCTGTTCAACCGACCGGCCGATCGCACCGATCGCTTCGACAATGTCGCACCGGATCTCGGAATCGCCTTTGACTTCGACGAACGTCACAGCGGTTATTTGCAATATACCCGCGGATTTCGCGCACCACAGGCGACAGAACTATATCGACTGCAGCGCGGACAGGATGTGGCCGACATCGACCCCGAAACGCTTGATTCACTCGAACTCGGTTTGCGTCGTCGTAGCGACCGGATGCGACTCGACACTGCCGTGTTCACGATGAAGAAAAAGAATTTCATTTTTAGGGATGCAAACGGTTTCAATGTCAGCGCTGGACAGACACGGCATCACGGTATCGAGGTCGATATGATCGCCCGGCTTTCGAACTCAGTGACGCTCGGCATCACAGGAACATACGCACGCCATTTATACGACTTCGACCGCGATGTTGCCGGCGGCGAGATGATCCGCTCTGGCAACGACGTCGATACGGCACCACGTGTTCTGGCCAGCCTGCGCACCGAGTGGTCGTATCGCCCGGACGGTGTCGTCGAGTTCGAATGGGTACACGTAGGCCCCTACGACCTCGACGCTGCGAACCTGCACGTTTATGGAGGGCACGACCTCGTAAACGTCCGCATCCAACAACAACTGAATCCGCAGTTGACACTGAGCGCCCGTATCAACAACCTCACCGACACGCGCTATGCGGAACGCGCCGATTTCGCGTTCGGCAACTACCGCTACTTTCCAGGCCGTGATCGCAGTCTGTTCCTGCAAATCGAATACATCGTCGGGCGTTGATTCTCGTTCGGCGACTCAGTACCAATACCGACCGCGACCGGGTATTCTCTGCGTCCCGCACGCTCACGTGTGCCGGTCCATAACGCCCCGGAGTATTGATCATATGGCTGATGGAAACATTGCGCCTCCGACCGACGGCGAAAGAATCACAAACGAGAATGGCAAGCTGAAGGTCCCACACCGTCCGATCATTCCGTTCATCGAAGGCGATGGTATCGGCCCCGACATCTGGCGGACAACGGTCCGTGTCCTCGACGCTGCTGTTGCCGCGGCGTACGGCGAGCAGCGAAAGATCGCCTGGATTGAAATCCATGCAGGCGAAAAAGCGAATCGACTCCTGGACAGCTGGTTGCCTGACGAAACAATCGATGCCTGTCGCGAATACCTGGTGGCAATCAAAGGGCCGTTGACAACACCCATCGGCGGAGGCATCCGTTCACTGAACGTCGCGTTGCGCCAGATTCTGGATCTATATGTCTGTCTGCGACCCATCCGCTGGTTTGCTGGTGTACCGTCACCTGTGCGACACCCCGAGCTCGTTGACATGGTTATCTTTCGCGAAAACACCGAAGACATCTACGCGGGCATCGAATTCGAGGAGGGTTCGGATGCGGTCAGGAAATTCCTGAAAGAGTTCGCACACAGCTTCCCGGCGGAATACAGCAAGATTCGTTTTCCGGACACTTCCGGCATCGGTCTGAAACCGGTCTCGAGGGAAGGCACGGAACGACTGGTGCGCGCAGCGATCCACTACGCAATCGACAACAACCGCAAGATCGTCACCTTCGTACACAAAGGCAACATCATGAAATTCACGGAGGGCGCGTTCCGCAACTGGGGCTACGAACTTGCTGAGCGCGAGTTTGGCGATGCGACCTATACCTGGTCGCAGTGGGAACGCACGAAAGCGGAATCCGGTGGCGATGCCGCTAACGCGGAACAGAAAGCTGCGCTGGAAGCAGGAAAGATCCTGGTCAAGGATGCGATCGCAGACATCACACTGCAGCAGGTACTGACACGACCAAAGGAATTCGACGTCATCGTGACGATGAATCTCAACGGCGACTATCTCTCCGACGCACTGGCCGCACAGGTCGGCGGTATCGGTATCGCACCGGGTGGCAACATCAATTTCGCGACGGGTCACGCGATTTTCGAAGCAACACACGGCACCGCACCGAAATACGCGAATCTCGACAAGGTCAACCCGGGATCGCTGATCCTGTCAGGAGAAATGATGTTGCGTTACATCGGTTGGGCCGAAGCGGCCGATTGCATCATCGCGGCAATGGATGCGACGATCGCGTCAAAAACCGTGACTTATGATTTCGCGCGCTTGATGGATGATGCCAACGAAGTAAAGTGCAGTGAATTCGGCGACGCGCTGATCGCACACATTGCACAAGCCGAAGCGATCGCATAGAAAAT
>JAZFZN010000210.1:0-2927 GCA_036475515.1 Gammaproteobacteria bacterium | reverse complement strand
TCCGCCGCCAGACAAACCGACGCCAGCGCCAAACATCTCGCCGAAGCCAGCGAAAGCCAGTCGGATCAGGTGATCTCCGCGACCGAGGCGATCACATCGATCGCCGGCTCGATCGAAGAAGTGTCCGGTAACGCGGAACGTTCCGCGGATGTGGCCCGGCATTCGGTCGACGTCGCCAACAAGGGTGCTGGCGCCGTGCGACGCACGATCGACGGCATGAATGTGATCCGCGAAACGATCCAGGAGACGTCGAAACGGATCAAACGATTGGGAGAATCTTCTCAGGAAATCGGTCGTACGGTCGAATTGATCAGCGACATTGCTGAGCAGACCAACATCCTTGCGCTGAATGCTTCGATCCAGGCTTCGATGGCGGGCGAAGCGGGACGTGGTTTCGCGGTCGTAGCCGATGAGGTACAACGCCTCGCAGAACGTGCCGCGAACGCAACCAAGCAAATCGAGGTGCTCGTCAAAACCATTCAGACGGACACAAACGAAGCCGTCGTATCCATGGAGCGTTCGACGACCGACGTCGTCAGCGGCGCGTTGCTCGCAGAGAACGCGGGCGCCGCACTCGATGAAATCGAGCAGGTATCGAATCAGATTGCCCAACTCGTACAGAACATCTCCGGAACCGCGCGTCAGCAGACGACGGCCGCGGCAGAAGTAACACGCAGCATGAGTGTGTTGCGCGAGATCAGCGCGCAAACCGCGGAAGCGACCGGGGCAACTTCGCAATCAATCGCCAAACTCGCGGCACTGGCTTCACAGACGCGGCGGTCTGTGGCTGGGTTCCGGCTGCCCGAACGCCGGCCCGCACAGCGTGTGCGGCGAACCAAGGCTGAGCTTGAGGTCTCCGAATAGATGACATTGCCGGCCTATTGGAACAGGTGGGTACTCCGATGATTAGCCCGATGGCACCGGAGTCGCTGCAGCGCGTCGGCAGGGAGCTCGCCACGACGCTCGGTGAGGCCGGCCAGGCGTTCGAGAAATACGTCGAAAGCCGCAGGAACACCGAACTACTGGAACGCTTCATCGAGCGGCTCCATACAGCTCAGGGTGTGATGCGGCTGGTTGAATTCTACGGTGGCGCGCTACTCGCGGAAGAGATGGAACAAGTCGCGCACCAACACCTCGAGAACCCGCAACAGCGCGCCGACGAACGCCTCGATGTGCTCACCTGTTCGATGGTGCAACTGCCGGAGTACATCGAGCGTGTCCTGGCCGGTGGTCGTGACGTTCCACTGGCCTTGCTGCCGTTGCTGAACGATCTGCGTGCGGTACGCAACAGCCCGTTGCTGACAGAAAACACGCTGTTTCTCCTGAATCTATCGTCGAGCCATCAGGAGGCGGCCGTAGAAGAGCCGGTCGCTGAGGCGCCGGGAACGCGTGACACAGCGCACGACATACGCAAGCGCTTTCTCGCGCATTTGCTGAAGTACCTGACGACAGGCAAGACATCGAGTGTTAGACGCATGATCTCGGATGCCGGGCGGCTGCGCGAACTCGCGCGTGGATCTTTATTCAGTGACGTTTGGTGGGCCGTTGCGGGCACGCTCGAAGCGGTTGCCGGCCAAGGTCTCGAAGCCAGCGTGGCACTGAAATCCTTGTACGGCCGGGCGGATCAGCAGACCCGGCGTCTGATCGCCGAAGGTCTGGAAACCTTCGAAGCCGATCCGCCACGCGAGCTGCTGAACAACCTGTTGTACTACGTTGCCCGTGCCAGCTCGGATGGTGAACAGGTGCGGTCGTTGAAAGAGCATTTCAGCCTCGACGTCTTGTTGCCCGCCGATATGGATCTGGAGGCCCAGCGTAAAGGACTCGGCGGTCCGAGTCCGAGTCTGATGAAGACCGTTTGTGGGGCGATCCGTGATGACCTGAACACGGTAAAGGACGGTCTCGACATCTTTGTACGCACCGGGCATGGGCGAACCGAGGAACTGCAACCACACGTCGAGATGCTCGGCAAGATTTCCGACACGCTCAATGTACTCGGTCTCGGTCGTGTGGCCGACGAAATACGCGGCGAAACCGAAAAACTAGCGGACATCGTTGCCGGTAACAAAGCGGCTGATGAAGACGTGTTGATGCAGATCGCATCGACTGTGTTGAAAGTCGAAACGCGTCTCGAAGAACGTCTTCTGGAGCTGGCCAGTCCGTTGCGTGTGGAGCAGGTTCAGGCCGAAGAAGAAGTCGCCGAAGAAGCGGATGACAGTGGTGAGTTCAAGGCGGTTGTTGCCGCGGTGATGCGCGAGTCACTGATCAACCTGGCACACATCAAGGAATCGGTCGTTCAGTTTTTCGCCCACGAGAACCGCTCGCGTTCGCTGGAACACGTTCGCAGGCAGTTGAAAGAGATCAATTCCGCGATGCTGATGCTCGGCAACACGCGAGTCGGCGAAGTGCTCTACAAAGTGGTCGACAAGCTGGAGGGATGGGAAAAGTCGGCTACCGACGAGTTGCGTGCCTGGCAGATCGATCGTCTGGCCGATGCGATTGTCAGTGTCGAATACTATATGGAGACGCTGGAAGCGGGCCGCACCGACCCCGCGTACATGCTCGAGAATGCCGAACAGAGTCTCGAGTCCTTGTCCGACGAACCCGTAGCAGAACCGGTCGTTGTCGACACCAGGGAACCCGGAGCCACAACGGTGCTGCAGGAAACCGGTGAGCGCGACATCAGACCCGAAGACACGATTGTGCGTACCGTGCTCATGGCGCGCCCGGATTTCCAAAAAGGGGAGCCTGTGCCACCGGTGTTTGCTTCTGAAGATCGAGTCGATACGGAGTTTCTCGAACTGTTTATCGAGGAAGCCAAGGAAGAGATCGAAAATCTGGCGGAGCATTTCCCTCGCTGGCGCGATCATCCGGCGGACCACGACGCGCTCGACACGGTGCGCCGTTCGTTCCATACGCTGAAAGGCAGC
>JAZFZN010000209.1:0-2496 GCA_036475515.1 Gammaproteobacteria bacterium | reverse complement strand
TGGCCGAGATGACCTATCCGCGGTTCCGTCAGATCGCAAACGAAAGTCCGGGGCTGGTGTTTGAACTCGCGACACAACTGGCCACGCGTCTGAATCGGACCAATCGCAAGCTATCCGATCTGGCTTTTGTTGACGTGACGGGTCGTGTTGCACACGCCCTGATCGACCTGTGCAACGAACCCGACGCGATGACCCATCCGCAGGGGATGCAGATCAAGGTCAGCCGTCAGGAACTGAGTCGTCTCGTGGGTTGCTCGCGCGAAATGGCAGGGCGTGTTCTGAAAGTGCTCGAACAGCAGGGCCTGGTATTCGCAAGCGGCAAGACGATCGTCGTCTACAACGTCCGGCCGGGCGACAAGGCCGTCACGACCAGCTAGTCGTCGCTCAGACCTTCGCGAGCTCGGCGCGCATCGCGTCGATTGTCTTTTTGTAGTTGCCGCTTCCGAAGATTGCCGAACCGGCGACGAATGTGTCAGCACCTGCCTGCGCACAGGATGCGATGTTGTCCGTTTTCACACCCCCGTCGATCTCGAGACGAATGTCTCTCCCACTGGCATCGATACGTCGCCGCGCTTCCCTCAGTTTGTCGAGCGTCGCCGGTATGAACGTTTGCCCACCAAAGCCCGGATTGACCGACATCAAAAGTACAATATCGACCTTGTCGATAACGTGATCGAGCCACGACAAAGGCGTTGCCGGGTTGAAGACGAGGCCGGCTTTGCAACTGTGTTCCCGGATCAGGGTCAAGCTGCGGTCGACATGATCGGACGCTTCCGGGTGAAACGTGATCCATGACGCACCGGCCCTCGCAAAATCCGGAATGATGCGATCCACCGGCTTGACCATCAGATGCACGTCGATCTGTGTCTTGATGCCGTGATTGACGAGGGCACCGCAAACCGTCGGACCGATTGTCAAGTTCGGAACGTAGTGGTTGTCCATCACGTCGAAATGAATCAGGTCCGCGCCCGCCGCGACGACGTCCTCGACCTCGGCTCCGAGTTTTGCAAAGTCGGCAGACAGTATGGATGGTGCGATCAGATAGTCCGGCATTCCGTGCTCCGGGCTTCAAAGATGACGCCAAGTCTAGCGCATACGGCGTGCGTCACGGACGGTTTCATACGCGCTGCGGATTTCCCGTGTCTTTTCCTTGGCAACCCCCAGCATGCTTTCCGGCAGACCGCGTGCAATCAACTTGTCGGGATGGTGCTGATTCATAAGCCTGCGGTACGCATGTTTGACTTCGTCGTCGGGTACACCGGCGTCGACCCCCAGCGCTTTGTATGCCGCACGAAGGTCATCGGTTCCGTTCCGCGTCGCCCGCGTGCTCCTGCGACTCCGCATCAAGGCTTCGAGTTGTGCAAATTCGGACCGACCGACACCGAGATAACGGGCGATCTCCCACAGACTCGTTCGCCGGGCACCACTGAGGTGGCCATCGGCAAGCGCTGCATGCATCTGGATCTCGACGAAGGCCCGCAACAGATCATCTTGTCCGCGACATTCACGTCTGAGCGCGTCGAGTGTGTCCCGCCACGCGAAATCGCGGTGTTTGCCATCGGTAAACAACGCGATTGCCTCGCGCACCTGTTCCGGCGCCAAGCGCATGCGGTGCATCACCGCACGCGCGGCCCGGATCTCGGCTTCCGAAACCCGGCCATCGGACTTTGCGACGTGCCCCATCACCGAAAACGTCGCCCGGAAAAACGCCTGGCGTGTCGCTTCGGGTCCGGTGCCATTCCATCCACCGTGGCGATGACCTGTCACACGTGCAAAACCGCGATCAAACTGATGTCCGGCGATAGCGCCGACGGCGGCACCGACCGGTCCACCGGCAAGGAAACCCAGCGCGGCGCCGGCGAGTTTTCCGATCCACTGTCTCAAAGATGCCCTCTGTCTCGCACGCTAGCACACGACCGACATCGCGGCGAACCGCTGGACAGCATCTCACTCATCGAGGATCATTCGCCCTCCGCTGAGCCCGCAACTGATCAAAGTGACCTCCGACGCTCTGTTCGAAACATCGATTCCGGAACTGAATCTTGCGCACCGGGGCAAGGTCCGTGATGTCTATACAGTCGACGACGCACATCTGCTGATTGTCGCGACCGACCGGCTTTCTGCCTTCGACGTCGTGTTGCCGGATCCTGTGCCGTACAAGGGTGAGGTACTGACGCAGATTTCCAACTACTGGTTCGGGCGGACTGTCGGTACGGTCGCCAATCATCTGAGTGGCTTGTCGGTCACCGAGGTAGTCTCTGACCGCAGCCTGCACCCGATCCTGGAGAGCCGATCCATCGTTGCACGGCGTCTCAACGCCCTGCCGGTGGAAGCCGTCGTGCGTGGTTACCTGATCGGTTCGGGCTGGAAAGACTATCGGAAGAACGGTGCGGTCTGCGGGATTGAGCTTCCTGTGGGATTGCGTCTCGCCGATCGACTACCGGAACCGATATTTACACCGGCGACCAAAGCCGCTGCTGGTGATCACGATGAAAA
>JAZFZN010000208.1:0-3006 GCA_036475515.1 Gammaproteobacteria bacterium | reverse complement strand
GCCGGGAAAAACGCCATCATCCCAGTCAGCATCAGCGGCATGAAGCTCAGAACCTTCTGCTGGATCGGATCGACCGGTTGCTGGTTGAGTTTTTGCATGAAATACATGCTGATACCCATCAGAACCGGAAGTACGAAGTATGGATCCCGTATCGACAGATCGTGGATCCACAGGATCCACGGGGCGTGGCGCAGTTCGACCGATTCAATCAGCACCCAGTACAACGCAAAGAACACCGGCATCTGTACCAGCAACGGGAGGCAACCGGAAGCCGGATTGACTTTCTCCTCTTTGTACAGACGCATCGTGGCTTCGGACAGCTTCTGACGGTCGTCCTTGTAGCGCTCCTGCAAAGCTTTCATGCGCGGTTGCAGCCGCCGCATCTTCGCCATGGAACGACCAGAAGTTTCTGCGAGTTTGTAAAAGACGAGTTTGACCAGCAGCGTCAGCAACACAATCGCCCAGCCCCAGTTCCCGATAACGCTGTGGATCTTGTTGAGCACCCAGTACAACGGCTGCGCGATGACTGTAAGCATGCCGTAGTCGACGGTCAGTTCCAGTTTCGATCCGATTTCCTCTAGCTGGTCCTGCAGCTTGGGTCCTACGAACAGCACCTGGGAAAACGTGCTGTCGCCGTTCGCAACGACGGCGCTGGCCGGACCGACGACGCGCAGGCGCTCATCCGACCCGTCGACGACGGCCACGCTGAGTTCCGTCGGCTGGGTCGCCTCCGGCACAATCGCGGACAGAAAATGATGCTCGATCATCGCGAGCCAGCCACCGATCACCGGCTCCGAGATCGGCTGCTTGACGATGTCCTCGAAATCGAGTTTCTCGTAGTCTTTGCCGTCGTAGATCACCGGTCCCGAGAAACTGAAAGTCTCCACGTCGAACATCGAACGTTCAATGGCTCTGTATGGCCTCAGGATCTGCGCGTAAGTCGCACCGCGCAGCGTTTCCGGGTTCGCATTTTCGAGTCGATAGTTGATCAGGATTTCGTATTGACCACGCCGGAACGTGTAGTTCTTTGTGATTTTCAGGCCGTTGTGCTGCCAGGTAAGCGGTACGACCAGTTGCTCGGCGCCGTCTGCGAGCGTGTAGCTGCTCTGTGGCGTGGAGAATTCCTTCTGGTGCAGGTAGACCGGTTCACCGCCGCCCTCACCCTGCAACACCAGGCCGGACTCGATGACATATCCCGCAGCCGCATCCAACAGACGAACGGTCTCGTCCGCGTCGCCGTTGCGACGGTGGTATTTGAGGAGATCCGTTCGCAACAGCGTGCCGCCGTTATTTCCGATGTCGATATCCAGCACGTCGGTTGTGACGCGGATGCGTTGTCCGGTCGTCCTTGCTGTTTCATCCCTGGGCAGGATGGGTTCCGGCGACGTTTCGCTCGGTGTTGCGGGCCCGCTTTCAGGCAAAACCGGGAGATCCGAATCCGGCGCCGCTGTCACCTCATCAGGTTGTCCGGCAGCCGGTTCGGGTGGTGCCGCAACGTGACCATAGTCTTCCTGCCAGCTCTGCCAGATCAGGAACAACACGAGGGCCAGTGCCGCCCACAGGAAAAACCGTTGGTTTTGCATTCAGGCCCCCGCCTGGACGTCCGTGTTTTCGGGAACTGGGTCGACACCACCCGGATGAAAGGGATGACAACGTGCAATCCGCCGCAACGACAACCAGCCACCGCGAATGATGCCATAGCGCCGGATCGCCTCACCGGCATAGGCCGAACACGACGGATGAAACCGGCAGTGCGGCGCGGTCATCGGGCTGATGAACCGCTGGTATGCAACGATCATTCCGAGGATGAAACGGCGCATTCGGCGCGGACCTTTGTTAACAGCTCTTCGATGGTTTGTCGGTTCTCGTCGTTGTTCCGATCGCCGACACCGGCACGAGCCAGCGCGATTATATCGACCGCCGGCAGCTCCTGTTGTGCATGCCGGAACATTTCGCGCAGCAGCCGCTTCAGCCGGTTACGCTGCACTATGTTTCCGGCAACCCGCCGGGAAATCGCTGTGCCCAGCCGGGCGTGTTCAAGCCCGTTCGGAACGACCACAAAGGTCCATGCCCCGCCATGCAACCGCCTGCCTTCCTTGAACGCACGCGCGAAAACCGCCGCACTTTTGATGCGCAGCTCGCGGCCGAATCCAAGTTTCGATTGACCTTGCGAGGTATTCAGGGGCTCAGGCGATCGCGGCCCTTGGCGCGGCGGCGCTTGAGCACCTTCCGCCCCCCTTTCGTTGCCATGCGGGCGCGAAAACCGTGGGTGCGTTTGCGACGGATTTTGCTCGGTTGATAAGTGCGCTTCATGTCCGTACAGCCAAAAAATATGCCGCCTGCGGCGAAAAGGCGCAGTAGGTTAGCTAACGCCCTCGCGGGTGTCAACAAGACCCATTCTGAAGCTTTTACCGGTTGTGGATAACTCGCTTCAACCGTTATAGACTTCGCGGCCTTTCCTTCGCGTTTTGCTCAATCAGGGGTGGGGACAACGATGCAAGCTGCGCTATGGAACCAGTGTATTGAAAGGCTGCGCAGTGAGCTTCCGGAACAACAGTTCAACACCTGGATCCGACCTATTCAAGCCATCGAAGTCAGCAACGAACTTAAGTTGCTTGCACCGAATCGTTTCGTCGTCGACTGGTTGCGCGACCACTATCTGGAACGCATTACGACGCTGGTGAGCGACGTGGCCGGCGAAACCGCCCCACGTATCGTTCTGGACATCGGTTCACGTGGCGTCGGTCTAATCAGTGAACCTCAAGCAGCGCTACCGACCCCTTCGCGGCGCAAACGCGCACCAATCGTTGGCAGCCGGCTGAATCCTCAATACACCTTCGACAACTTCGTTGAGGGCAAAAGCAACCAACTCGCGCGTGCTGCGGCGATGCAGGTCGCGGAAAACCCTGGTGACGCCTACAACCCCTTGTTCATCTATGGTGGTGTCGGACTCGGCAAGACCCATCTGATGCACGCCATCGGTAACAGCCTCCTCAACAAGACACC
>JAZFZN010000207.1:0-2025 GCA_036475515.1 Gammaproteobacteria bacterium | reverse complement strand
GTGCTCGCCACTTTGCCGGGGTAGATCACGAATCCCTTGTCGCTCAACCGCGCGTAGAATTCCTCAAACTGAAAGTGCGGATGATTCGGGTCGCGAAAGGCGGTGATGATTGTGCCTTGCAATTCGGACCGCAGGTATTCGGCAAACCCCATTTCGCGCATCCCGGCTACAAGCGCTTCGTAATTGGCACGATAGCGAGCCGCTCGACCCTCAACACCTCCTTCGGCCTGCAATTCGCAGAGCGCCTGCTCGAACGCTAGGATCACGTGCGTTGGCGGCGTGAAGCGGAACTGCCCGTTTTGTTCCAGCCCCTGCCATTGTGCCAGCAAGTCAAGGCTCAGTGAGCGGGCCCAGCCTTCCGTGAGGTGGAGCGAATCGCGACGGCAGATCACAAATGAAAAGCCCGGCACGCCCTCGATGCACTTGTTAGCCGACGAAACCAGGAAATCGATTCCGCACTTCTCGAAGTCAAACAAGACAGCACCAAAAGTGCTCATCGAGTCGACGAAGTACGCCTTGCCATGCTGCTTGACCGCTTGACCAATCTCTTCAATGGGATTGATGATGCCAGTCGTCGTCTCGCAGTGAACGACGGCGACGTTGGTGATCGCTGGGTCTTGGGCCAGCGTCCGGTCGACGTCTGCCGGGTCCGGAGGCGTGTCTTCAGGATACTTAAGCGTCGCGGTGTCGATTTTCAACACCCGGGCGATCTTGGCAATCCGCTCGCCATAAGCACCATTAATGATCACCAACAGTTTGCCGTCGGGGGGAACCGTCGAACCGATGACAGACTCAAGACCGAAAGTTCCGCTGCCTTGCATGAGGACCGCTTCGTATCCCGTGTCCCGCGACACGCCCGCCAGGGCCAATAACGCTCGTCGAATGCGGTGCACCGTCTCGATGAACTCAAGATCGCGCGAGCCCAAGTCGCGCAGCATCGCCTGTTTGACGGTTTGACTGGTCGTCAGCGGACCGGGGGTGAACAATGTCCTGTCCCTGGCAGCAGGGATCTTCGTCGGGCTGGTTAGTGGGTTACCCTCCTGATCGATCTGTGTCTCGCCCAATGTCAATCTTCTTCCCCGAGGTACTGCGGTCCGTAGGGGTGGTACCACGCATCACCTGTCATCACGCAGCCCGAGAGGAACAGACATACGAAAAGCAGTATCATCACTTTTTTCATATTCCATCCTTTCAGGAAAGCACGATTCTGCCTATTTGGCAATGGTGGAGCGGGCGCATTGGAAGTGAATAGTCCAGCAGGTCGATTCAGATGTGACTTTCCTACTAGAAAAGAGAGAGTGAGTTTCGCAGAATAGCCGATTCTCGGCAACGCCGAATTCTGGAGTAAAATACGGCAAGACGCTTGCAAAACTGGTGACTGCGGTGTGTCATTCAAGAGTTCGTAGAAAGTTACACCGTACGCCACCCAAGAGAAACGTGCCAAGGTTGTCCTGGCCGAGGTGGAGATCCCCAAGGGACAGGCAGACGCCTTTCGAAATGGAAATCTGGGCGATCGGAAACGGCGCATGGTGCTTGCCAAAGATTGAACGACTTTCTTTCGGCTGAACGGAGTCTCCAGAAAACAGCGCTTTACGTCGACATTGAAAGGATCGCACAATGAGGCTTGGCGAGTTCGTCTGCACTGACGCAATCAGCACAGAACTCTTGGCAGTCGACAAACAAGGAGTCATTCGCGAAATGGTGCAGACTCTCTTGGACGCTGGTCAAATCGCAGAAGAGCACTACGAACCTGTTGTCAATGGAATCCTCAAACGTGAAGAACTCGGTAGCACCGGCATGGGTCGGGGTGCAGCGATTCCCCACACGAAGCACCCATCTGTCAATCAGACCGTTGCCACGATCGCGGTCAGTCAGAGCGGCATCGATTTCGACAGCCCGGACGGAGAATCTGTGTACGTAATCTTTCTGCTGATTTCACCGTCTGGTCATCCCAACGATCAGCTTAAAGCGCTGGAATGTATTGCCCGGCGGCATCGCACGGACACCTTTTGCCGATTCATCAGG
>JAZFZN010000206.1:0-4437 GCA_036475515.1 Gammaproteobacteria bacterium | reverse complement strand
CGGTTTGCAGGCGGTGATCAACATCGCCGTGAACATGGGTCTGTTGCCGACCAAAGGACTGACATTGCCTTTGCTGAGTTACGGGCGCAGCAGTCTGATTGTCACCTGTGTCGCTGTTGCCCTGTTGCTGCGTATTGCCCACGAGGCCGACATGGTCGCAGCCCCGCCGAACTGGCGGAGAAGGAGAAGGTGAGTCGCGTGATGATCATGGCAGGGGGCACCGGCGGTCATGTCTTTCCGGCACTTGCAGTGGCGCAGGCGCTTGTGGCCGCACAACACGAAGTCACCTGGATGGGTACGCGGGCCGGTTTGGAAGCAAGCGTTGTGCCACAAGCGGGTATCGACGTCGACTGGGTCGAAGTCGGTGGGCTTCGTGGCAAAGGCAAAACGGCACTACTGGCTGCACCGTTTCGAATCGCACGCGCCCTTGCACAGGCGATGTCCATCTTGCGCAAACGACGCCCGTCGGTGGTACTCGGTATGGGAGGGTTCGTATCGGGGCCGGGTGGTGTCGCCGCACGGCTCTGTGGAAAACCGCTCGTGGTCCACGAACAGAACGCGGTCGCCGGAATGACCAATCGTTGGTTGTCGCGCATCGCAACCCGCGTACTCGAAGCTTTTTCCGACAGTTTTCCGAAGGGTGTCGCCGCCACACGTGTCGGAAACCCGGTGCGTGCTGACATTGTCGCGACCGAGCCACCGGCGACCCGGCTCGCGGGACGCAGCGGACCTGTGCGTCTGCTCGTAATTGGTGGCAGCCAGGGTGCCCTCGCCCTGAACGAAACCATTGCACCGGCGCTGGCGCGGATCGACCCGACACAGCGCCCCGTCGTGAGACATCAGGCCGGACGCACACTCGATGCTGCGAATGAGGCTTATCGGGCTACCGGCGTCGACGCCGAGATTGAACCGTTTATCGAGAATATGGCCGTGGCGTACGGTTGGGCGGATCTCGTTATCTGCCGTGCCGGAGCGTTGACGGTGGCAGAACTCGCCGCCGTCGGCGTTCCGGCAATCTTTGTTCCGTTCCCCACAGCCGTAGACGACCATCAGACGAAGAACGCGGCGGCACTCGTTGAGCGCGGTGCAGCGCGTCTGATTCCCCAACGTGAACTCAACCCCGAGCGACTTGCAACCGAGCTCGAAGTGCTGTGTCGGGATCGCGGGCGGTTGTTCGAGATGGCGCAACGAGCCCGTGGACTCGCCGTTCCGGATGCCACCGAGCGCGTCGTACAGAACTGTCTCGACGTTGTATGTGACGGGAGGAGCGGATGAGCGACCGGATGCGCCGCATCAACCGTGTCCACTTCGTCGGTATTGGCGGTGTCGGTATGAGCGGTATCGCCGAAGTGTTGCTGAATCTCGGTTATCAAGTCTGCGGTTCCGATTTGAAGGAAAACGCAGGGACGCGTCGGCTCGAAAAACTCGGTGCCATCATTCGCATCGGCCACGACCCGCAGCATGTCGCGAACGCAGACGTCATTGTCGTCTCGACCGCGGTGCCATCCAACAACAGCGAAGTGCTGGCTGCGCAGGAGGCCCGTCTCCCGATCGTGCCGCGCGCCGAGATGCTCGCCGAACTGATGCGTTTTCGCCACGGCATTGCAGTAGCCGGAACGCACGGCAAGACGACGACAACGTCACTGATTGCCAGCGTGCTGGCAGAGGGTGGACTCGATCCGACATTTGTCGTTGGTGGCCGTGTCGTAGGCGCAGACACGAACGCGCGTCTCGGCGCCGGCAAGTACCTCGTCGCTGAAGCCGATGAGTCCGACGCATCGTTCCTGCATCTGCAACCGGTGATGACGGTTGTCACGAACATCGATGCCGACCATCTCGATACATACGAAGGCGACGTCGAACAACTGAGACAGGCGTTTGTTGATTTCCTGCACAACTTGCCGTTCTACGGACTCGCCGTCGTGTGCATTGACGATCCCGGTGTTCGCGAAATCATGCCGCGCCTGAAACGCGCGATGCTGACCTACGGTGTTGCCGAAGGTGCCGACGTGCGTGCGACAAAAATGGAAGCGGACGGGTATCGGACGCACGTCGACGTCGAACGTGCCGGTCGCGAATCGATTCGTTTGTCGGTGAATCTCCCCGGACACCACAACGCAATGAATGCGTTGGCGGCGGTTGCGATCGGTACCGAACTTGGTGTTTCGGATGACGCCATCGTGGATGCACTGAAAGGCTTCGAAGGCATCGACCGTCGAATTCAGCTGATCGGTGAAGTAGACCGGGGCGGCGAGCCGGTAACGATAGTCGACGACTACGGTCACCATCCGACCGAGATCGCTGCGACATTCGAAGCTTTGCGTTCGAGTCATCCGGAGCGCCGCATCGTCGCCGTGTTTCAACCCCATCGTTATACGCGCACCCGCGATTTGCTCGATGACTTTGCCGAAGTGCTGTCGAGGATCGACGTGTTGGTGCTGACGGAAGTGTATGCGGCAGGCGAAGAACCGATATCCGGAGCGGATGGTCGTGCACTGGCGCGTGCTGTACGCAGTCGTGGACGCGTCGAACCAGTCTTTGTCGAGTCGCTGGAGGACGTACCGGCCGCGCTGACTGCGTTGCTGCTGGCGGGCGACGTCGTGCTGACACTGGGTGCCGGAGACATCGGTGGTCTAGCGAAACAGCTACCCGAAGCGCTCGTACGCGAAGGGGTGCAGGCGTGATCGCGTCACCGGAAATTCGCAGCAGCGTCATGAGCTACGACGAACCGATGGCAAAACACACATCGTGGCGTGTCGGTGGTCCTGCGGACATCTACTTCCGTCCCGACACCGTTGATGAACTGATCACGTTTCTTGCTGAGCTGCCACCGGACACAGCGGTTACATGGCTGGGTCTGGGCAGCAACCTGCTGGTCCGCGACGGTGGACTGCGTGGTGCGGTGATCGCGACCCACAAAGCTTTGTCGGAAATGGAGCGCTTGGATACAGCCACGGTTCGGGCCGAAGCCGGCGTGCCCTGTGCCAAGCTCGCGAAACGCTGTGCCGTCTGGGAAATCGGGCCGGCCGCTTTCTTCGCCGGTATCCCGGGCACGGTCGGTGGTGCGCTCGCCATGAACGCCGGCGCCTTCGGTGGTGAAACCTGGACCGCTGTAAAGACGGTCGAAACGATTGATCACCAAGGCAACACCCGTACCCGGAAGCGCGACGAATACGACATTGGGTATCGCAGCGCCTCGGGTCCCGGTGACGAATGGTTTCTGGCCGCAACCTTCGTCTTTGAACCGGATTCCGGCATGAACCCGCAGGCGATACGAAAGCTGCTTGCACGCCGCAAGGAATCGCAACCGATCGGTGTGCCGAGTTGTGGCTCGGTGTTTCGTAATCCTCCCGGAGACCATGCCGCCCGTCTGATCGAAGCCGCGGGACTCAAGGGATTTGCGATCGGCGGCGCACGCGTTTCGGAGAAACACGCGAACTTCATCATCAATGAGGGTGAGGCGACAGCCGCTGACATCGAACAACTGATCACGCATGTGCAACAACGGGTAAAAAGCGAATTTCGCATCGAACTGGTACCCGAAGTGCGCGTTGTCGGAGAGTCCGCATGAGGGGTTGGGTCGAAACCCGCACCGTCGTCGACGACGCATCTGACTTCGGCCGTGTTGCGGTCTTGATGGGCGGTCATTCGGCCGAGCGCGATGTCTCGTTGATGTCCGGTCATGCCGTCGTCGAAGCGCTCATACGTCGCGACGTCGACGCCGATGGTCTCGATGCGGCAGACGATCGACACGCTCGTCTGCTCGACGGTTATGACCGTGTCTGGATCGCGTTGCACGGACGTGGCGGCGAGGACGGCATTCTGCAGGGTGCATTGCAGCAGCATGGCATGCGATATACGGGCAGCGGCGTACTCGGTTGTGCGTTGTCGATGGACAAGCTGCGCAGCAAACAACTGTTTGTCGCCAACGGTTTCAAAACACCGCGTTTTGCTGTGTTGTATTCGCCTGAAGACTTCGACGAGGCGATCGAAACCGTCGGTCTGCCGTTGATCGTCAAACCGTCGCGCGAAGGCTCGTCCATCGGCCTGGCCAAGGTCGAAGAAGCCTCAGAACTGCCTGCCGCGTACCGCCAGGCTGCAAAACTCGACGATACCGTGATCGCAGAAACCTGGATCACCGGTCCCGAATACACGGCGGCGATACTCGCCGGAGAACAATTCCCGCTGATCCGTATCGAAACGCCGAACACGTTCTACGACTACGAAGCGAAGTATTTCTCAAACGATACCCAGTACATCTGTCCATGTGGTGTGGACAAAGATCGCGAGATTGTGCTGATCGAAGAAGCCGAAGACGTATTTGCGTCACTGGACGGTAGCGGCTGGGGGCGTGTCGATTTCATGCTCGATGATTCGGGTCAACCGTTGTTCCTCGAAATCAACACCGTGCCTGGGATGACGAGCCACAGCCTCGTG
>JAZFZN010000205.1:0-4212 GCA_036475515.1 Gammaproteobacteria bacterium | reverse complement strand
CTGATGTTGTACGGGGTTTCCCCGTTCGCGCAAAAAACCGGTACAGACCTCGGATTGCGGCCGGCCATGCGCGTTGTTTCAACCCTGATCGCGGTCAAGAAGATCCCGGCCGGGGCACGTGTTGGCTACGGCGGCACCTGGCACGCCACACGGACGACGCGGCTCGGTATTGCAGCGGCCGGCTACGGCGATGGCTATCCCTGGTCGCTTCCCAGCGGTACACCCGTGCGCATGGGCAACACCGAAGTGCCGCTCATCGGACGCATCTCGATGGACATGATCGCGGTGGATCTCGGTGACGCACCCGAGGCGGGTGTCGGCGATGAAGTGACGTTGTGGGGTGCGCCGGGATTACCTGTCGAACGAATTGCCCGCAAGGCGAAAACGATACCGTACGAATTGTTGTGCGGGATTACGCGACGGGTGACCGCCGAACTCGTAGAAGGATCTCGTGTCGACGAGTCTAGTTGATCGCGTAGAAACTCATTTTGACGCCGGCGAGCTGGATCACGTCATTGTCGTCGAGTTTGCGTGCGATGGATCCGATCGCTTCTCCGTTCACCGACGGCGAGCTGTTGGGATCACCTGATTCGACGTTAACGATGAAATAGCCTTCGGCCCGCCGCGTGATCGCGGCAACCTGGACACCCGGTCTTCCAAGTGTCGTCAAGGCCTTCTTCAATTCCAGTTCCTTGCCGGCGAACGAACCGGAAATCACCTGCAGTTTGCCAAGGGGCAGGGCGTTCGCAGAGCTGTCGACCACGACGTCGAAGCTCTCGTCAGCGCCGTTACCACCGTCGGCCGCACTGACTGCTGCTTCGACAGCTTTGTCCACGGATTCGACATCGGGTTCGTCCTTGGAGCCCGGCTTGATGATCATCGTTTTCTCGAACTCGTCCGCTTCCGATTCTTCGGCATCGCTGTCTACGAACCGCAGTTGATGATGGCCAATGGTCACGATGTCACCGTGCTGGAGGGCGTGTTTCTTCACGAGTTTGCCGTTGACGTAGGTCCCGTTGGTGCTGTTCAGGTCTTCGAGAAACGAATCGTTCAGAATATTGATGATCATCGAGTGATGACCACTGACTGCGGGGTTGTCGATCCGCACGTCGTTGTCCGGGAGTCGCCCGATCGTGTAGCGCTCCTTCGACATGTTGTATTCTGCCAGGACGTTAGTGTCGAGACTCAGAACCAGTCTAGCCATTGCCAGCTCCCGTTCAGTTCAAGCGCGCCCAACCCGCGATCTTGTTCATCAGACCTCCCTGTTTGGGCGCGGCGAACGTCTTAGTGACCTGCGCGAGAATCATCGAAATGTTGTCGCGCCCCCCATTGTCGTTGGCCAACTGCAGTAGTTGTTGACCCATTTCCTCAAGACTAGCACTAAAAGTACTGATCGTTAAGTGAATGTCTTGATCGCGGACCATGTCCGACAAACCGTCCGAGCAAAGCACGTAAACATCGCCCGGGTGTACGGTTTCTTCCTGAATTTCGACCTCGACGGTTGATTCGACCCCCAGTGCGCGGGTCACATAGTTCCGGTTCAGCGAGCGTTCGGCTTCTTCGCGCGAATAGAACCCACGCGAGACGAGTTCCTGTAGCAGTGAATGGTCCCGCGTCAGCTGGGTGAACCGGCCATCACGGAATCGGTACATGCGGGAATCGCCGACATGCGCGATCGAAACACGGTTATCCCAGAACAGACAAGTGACGACCGTCGTACCCATGCCTTCGCACTGGGGACGGGTCTGCGCCGTCTGGTGGATGAGTTTGTTGGCGCGCAGGATCGCATCGCGCAGGACGATGCTTTGCCGTGTCAGGCCGGTTTCGAAGTCGATATCGACGCGGTCTTCCTGTTTCACGCGTTCCTGGACCATCTGGATGACGGTCTTCATTGCGATCTCGCTGGCGACTTCGCCGGCGCTATAACCGCCCATACCGTCCGCTAGTACGAGTAGACCGACACCTATGTCGGTCGCGACCGCATCCTCGTTGTGGTCGCGGACTCGTCCCGTGTCGGTGAGCTCCAGGGTTGTGATCTTGCCTTCCAGGCCCATCGGCGTGCTACTTTACCAGAGATTGTTGACAACGGCGCAGCTCTTCAGCCATTTCTGCGCCAGACTGAAATCGTTCATCGGCGTCCTTTCGGAGTGCCTGTTCGATCACCGCATCGAGGCCTTCCGGCAGATCTTCGCGCAGTGCGCGTGCCGGGGGATGTGGTTCGTTGGCGATCCGGTACATCAGTGAGGACATCGAGTCCGCCTGGAACGGCAGTTCGCCCGTTACCAGCTGGTACAAGCTGACGCCCAGCGCAAACAGGTCCGAACGGCCGTCCAGCTTGCGGCCCGCCAATTGTTCCGGTGACATGTAAGAAGGTGTACCCAGAATGATGCCGGTTTTTGTCTTGCTCGAGTCGGTAATCCGCGCAATGCCGAAGTCCGTGACCTTGACGCTACCGGATTCCGGTTGGTACATGATGTTCGCCGGCTTGATGTCGCGATGGATAACGCCGCATTCGTGTGCATAGGCGAGCGCGTCGGCAGTCCGCGCTCCGATTTCGATGACCGTCGGCAACGGCAGCAGCGTGTCTGCCTGCGTGTGATGGGTCAGATGGTCGCCGGTCAGATACTCCATCGCGATGTAGGCAAGGTCGTGTTCGTCTCCGGCATCGTAGATCGTAACGATATCGGGGTGATTCAGCCGCCCTGCGGTTTCCGCTTCGCGGAAGAAACGCTCCTTGACCTCTTCGAGGTCTGATTCTTCGAACTCTTCCGCCAACGGGATGACTTTGATCGCAACGACGCGGTTGATCTTCGGGTCTCGACCGAGATAAACGCTGCCCATCGCACCTTTGCCAAGTTCTTTCTCGACTTCGTACCGGCCGAGCATCGGTTTTTCGACACCGCCTTCATCGAGCAGCAACACCGGTCGCACGCTGCTTCCGGCGCGCCCCAGCACCTGAGTCTCACTGACCATGTCGGAACGCCTGAGCCTCGATTGCAGATCGCGATAGTCGGAGTCGTGCGCCGCCATGTGCTGGTAAACGGCGCCGGCTTTGCTGAACTGGCGTTTGCGTTCGTAATCGAGACCGAGGTTGTACAACAGGTCCATCATCGAATCGTCCGTCGGTATGCGACAGAACTTTTCGAAGGCCAGATCCAGTTGACCCTGGCCCTGGAACGTCAACGCGAGCATCTTGTTGCTCTCGACGCTTTCGGCAGCCGACGACCGCATCACGCGTTCGATGAATCCGGATTGCTTTGCCGACAGCACGAGGTGGCCGGTAAACAGCATCGATGCCGGCAGCATCAGCTGCACCCATTCTGAACGGCCGAGCAACAGACCGACGGTGGTCGCGATGAGTCCGACGAACAGGAGCAAGGAAACAGCCGTTGCATGGCCGGAACTCAAACGGGGAAACACGAAAGCGAGGTAGAACGCGACGACCAGCAGTGCTGACCAGACCGCATAGCCGGCCCATACCGGTTGCACGATGAAATGCTGTTGCAGTAGCGATGAAACCGTATGAGCCAGCGTTATCACCGGCGGCATCGCGGGATGCACCGGTGTCGCAAAGTTGTCGCCGAGACCGGGAGCTGTGGCACCGATCAGAACGATCTTGTCGCGGTACTTGGCCGGCGGCAACAACCCGGCGAACAGGTCCCAGAACGAATCGACGGCAAAAGCTGAATCGCCATCGGGTGCCGCATAGTAGTAGTTCAGCATCTCGAGTGCCGGTGTCGTTGCAATCGACAGTCGCCCGACCCGTACGCCCAGGTCGGGATTGATCTCGATGTCCCGGGGCGAGAAATTCAGACTGCGTGCCACGACCGCGAGCGCGAGGGACGGGAACCACTGACCGTAGTAGTCAACGGCCAGCAGTTCGCGGCGCTGCCGTCCATCGCTGTCGAGATTCGTGTTCAGATGGCCCAGTGCTGCCGCCTGTGTGCCGAGTGTGGCAATCGGCGGAATGATCTGGCGCGCCGGAACTGCCGCCAGAACGGAGTTATCTGGCGGGGATGACAATGCGTTGCCGCTGACATACGGGGGCAGTTGGGAGTCGGGGCGTCCCAGCGGGCTGCCGAGTCTGAACATCATCGGCAGGATCACGTTGCCGGCCGCCCCCAGACTCTCGGCGAGGCTGCCGTCATAGTCGAGTTGTCCGATCGCCCGGTCCAGACGGCCACGCATCTCCTGAAGATCGTCCGCGAACTC
>JAZFZN010000204.1:0-2680 GCA_036475515.1 Gammaproteobacteria bacterium | reverse complement strand
GGTATTGATGGCCGGTCCTACGGTTTTGGACTTGGCCAGCGTGCCGGCAACGTTTCCCCCGATCGCACCACTGCCCAGGCTGATCAGCCAGCTGATGATGTCCATGGTTCGCCCCTTGTTGTTGTGTGGGTTGGTCGCCCGAGTGTATCGGAGGTGTCGGGGCGTGGTCTATTCGGCCGCCGCTGTGCTTGCATGCGCCTCGTCGAGAAAAGCCCGCACGACGACAGCCCAGCGGGCAAACGCCTGCTCGATCTGCTCCCAGTTCTCGACCGGTTCGGCCAGAGTCGGGTCGCCTTCAGCCTTGTCCATGTCGGCCGCCCGTGCGATGACCATACCGCTTTCGGCGTCGTGCAACTGTCCGACCAGCGTGACGTGGCCGGGGGCGGTCGGGAAACGATAGCGCCGCAACTGCGAAAGGCCTTCCTCGGTCGCAGGTGTGGTCTTGAGATCGATGAGTTCGGCGTGTATCTGCAATACACCGGGACCCGGTTCGTCGACGATTTGGTATCCGTCCATCAGTGCCTTGACCAACGCGGTTCGAAAATACAACTCCATCCGTGCAACATCGACATACGGCGGTCTGAAGCTACCACCCTGGGCATACCAGAGTGCGACGGTATCGATCATCACCTTGTCATAGTCCGAGAAATCGACGCCGTCTCTGAGATAGACCTGGTCTAATCGCGAATCCGGCAGCAGATAGAAATCCCCGATCCGTTCGGCCGGTTCGACAGTCTCGGCGGCCGTCAGCGCCGGCAGCGCCGCAACGAGGAGCATCGAGCCCAGCAGGGATGCGACAGCGGGCTTCATTCGGCTGTTCTCCTTCGGCGATCGGTGCCTCTTGGCGCGTCTCGCCGGTTTTGGACCATGGGTCGCTGCGCCGGTTCCGGCAAGCATAGCAGCTGGTTATACGCCCGGTGCGCACCATATATGCGTAAAGATGTCTATACTTTTTGTGCTGAGGCCTCGAAACGAGAGGGGGGACGACCATGAAAACCAGAATACTTGTAGTGCTTCTTGGCTGGATCTGCATGGCGGGGGCGGCGATCGCCGCCGACATGAACTACTCGAGCAAAGTGGAGCTGAGGGTGAACGGCCGTGCGAAGACCGATGGCAACGTGACGATCACGTTTCACAAGGAGGGTGGTGCCAGCGAAGAATACAGTGTGCCGATCGTTGACGGCACTGGTGAAAACTCTGTCGCCAAAGCGATCGAGCGGACTCTGAAAGTCGGACTCGGCACCGACTACCACGTCAAGGAACATGACGGCGAGAAGATCAAGATCAAGACCAAGGGCGGTGCTGATTTCGCTCTGACTGTGGCCAGCAACATCGAAGGGGTTACCGTCGAGATCCGGTAACAGTCCGGATACACCGAGTCGGTCCGCAGCCCGGCATCAGCTCACCGGGGAGGTGGCCATGCGTTCAATATGGTATCTGTGCATGCTCGGGCTCTGCGGACCGGTTCTGGCCGGTGGTGCACTCGATCCGTTGGCTTTCCTGGTCGGTCACTGCTGGGAAGGCGAGATTCACGCCGGAACCGACAAACACTGTTATCGCTGGCTGTACGACGAGCAGTTCATTATCGATGAACACGTCGTGTATGGAGATGAACCGGATTATCACGGCACCACTGTCTATTACTACGACAATGAAGACGAACGTATCGAGTTCTTCTACATCAACAGCCGTGGCGGCGTCAGCACCGGGTATGCAGACGTGCGCGAAGAGGGAATCGTCTTTCCCGAAAAAGTCGTGAGCGGCGATGATGTGCGAATCGTCGAGACGGTTCTGCAACCGGATGGTGCGGATGCCTATCGCAACATCGCCCGTGAACAGAGCGTCGGCGGCTGGAAAACCTGGTGGGAAACGACGTTTCAGCGTCTGGAGGAATCCCGCTAGCTGATTTGAAGGCTGCCCGATTCCGGTAGCTGCTCGATCAATGTCGCACCCGCCAGCTGTGACGGGGTCAGGTAACCCGACGGCGGTCGGTGTCGCTGGATGATGTCGACGATCGCGAGTGCGCCGTTGACGGTAACGGTATAGCCATTTGCAACACGGATCCGTGCCGTACGCGTTTCGCCCTGATCGTTTTTCGCCTCACCCCAGACGAATGTCGGCGTTTCCTCGCGTTGTTCCACTCCGGGGCCACTGATTTTTTTTTCGATGCGCGCCTTAGCTGACTTCTGTACCCAACTCATACCGAGTAATGGCCGAATCCAGTTCAAGCGCCGCATCGTTTTCAGCATGCGTCGTGATACCGGGATGTAGGTTTCGACATTCGGGATGCTGGTCGTGTAGTACGCGGTGGCGACGTCGCCCCAGGGGATGGTCACCGCGAGTTTCTCGCCATCGCCAAAGTCGATATGCCGGGTTCGGTAACCGAGTGGTACGCGGTGGATCTTGCCGTCTTTCCGAATCGCTCCACCGTCGGGCAGACGTTCCACGGTAGTTTTGGCAGTGCCGGTGCTTTGGCCCGAGCGTGTATCAAAACCCAGGGCCAGCTGTGTTGTGTCTGGAAGTGCTTCTTTCAAACGCGCCGCGACACAGTCGGTCGGAATAACGTCGAACCCCACACCGGGGCAAAGTGCGACGCCGCTGCTGCGCGCATCGTCGTTGCGCGAATGGGCGTACTCGAAGACATCAATTTCGCCAGTGATGTCAAGATAGTGCGCACCAA
>JAZFZN010000203.1:0-8683 GCA_036475515.1 Gammaproteobacteria bacterium | reverse complement strand
GCGTTGTGAGCTTCGTTTCACCCGTCGGCAACACGGTCGACATTGACTGGCATACCCCGGGTCAGTAAACATCGAAACACATGTCGCCGGCCCGTTGTCATTTGCGGGTTTTTGTCGCTAGATCCATTCTATTTCACGCTTAAGTTGCTGACTGTTCGTTTGCTCGACACCCGCAGCACGGTGAGTGTCCACAATTGGAATAGAATCGCGGCCAAAGGGCGCCGAGCGTCCACCAATAACGAATCGAAAACGCAGTTCCAATACCGCATGCATGGGGGGCAAAGTCATGGGGCGAATCATCGCGCTTCTTTACGGTGCAGTAGCCTATGGGGGATTTCTGCTTGTTTTCCTGTATCTGATCGGTTTTCTCGGAAACTTCGGTCTTCTTCCAAGAACCGTTGACGCCGGTGGCATGGCAACGCCGTTGGGGCAGGCCATTCTGATCAACCTGGGTCTGATTGCGCTGTTCGGTTTGCCACACACGATCATGGCGCGTCCTGGCTTTAAAAAAGCCTGGACCAAAGTTATACCCAAGAGCATCGAACGCAGCACCTATGTGATGCAGACGAATCTCCTTTTGATCTTTTTCTTCTGGCAATGGCGTCCGATGACGGATGTCGTCTGGCAGGCCGACTCGACCTGGGCGCAGTACCTGTTGTGGGGCGTGTTCTTCCTCGGCTTTGGCCTCGTCTTATTCACGTCATTTCTGATCGACCACTTCGAACTATTTGGCATCAAGCAGGTGCTAAACAACTTCATGCGCAAGATCAGCCCGCCGCCGGGATTTCAGGTCAACTCGTTATACCGCATCGTCCGTCACCCGTTGTATGTTGGCTGGATCTTGAGTTTCTGGGGTGGGCCGACGATGACGACCGGACACTTGCTGTTTGCGATCGGCATGACCGGTTACATCCTGATCGCGATCCGTTACGAGGAACGCGACATGGTCACCTACTACGGTGCGGCCTATGAGGAATACCGAGGGCGCGTACCGATGCTGGTGCCACGACCAGGCAAGATGCACGACAAGGTGAGGGCGGAAAAGCCGCATACGACTTAGATTCTCAGGGGGGTGCTCTCTGAAAGCGGGGCTTGTGCCCCGCTTTTTTTGATGTCGGGTTCGGTGTTATGTGGACTTGAGACTGATTCCAGTTTGACAGCAATGACTTGCTGTGTTTTCTTAAGGTAGCCCGCAAAAAAGAATAGGTAAGGGACACCCAATGCTAAGGAAAATACTCGGTGGTCTCGCCGGGCTGTGGGGAATTGCAATCGTAATACGCTGGTTCGAAGCCGGTGGCCCGAGCAGCGCCCACGCCGCTGACCAGCTGACGGCAGCAGCGTTCGGTGGGACGATTTTCCTACTCGGCGTGTATTACTTGTTCAAGAAACCACCGGTCGACAGACACTACTGATTCGATCGTTTGTGATCGGGTCTGCTTCGGCAGGCCGAACGCTTGCAGGTATCATGCGGATGCCATTCGCTGGTGGGAACATACCCTGAGCGACAAATCACCGTTGAATCCCATTGTTCTGCTCTTGCTCGCTGCAGCCGGATATCTCGCTCTGGGATATTCGATGCAGCGTGCCGTGATGTTTCCAAATCCACCGGTGCCGCTCGACGACATCGCTGCGGAGATCCCCGGTCTGGAAAAAATCTGGCTGGAACAACCGGACGGCCGGGTGGAAGCCTGGTTCCTGCCTCCGTACAAAGACACGGACGACCCGACCGCCGTGCTGTTGTTCACCCACGGCAACGGTGAACTGATCGATTACTGGGCCGAGGCTTTCGACGTCGTCCGCAGCTGGAACGTCGCGGTGTTGCTGGTTGAATATCCCGGCTATGGCCGTTCGTCCGGCAAACCGTCGGAGCAATCAATCACTGAAACGATGGTCGCCGCCTATGACCGTGTCGCCGAGCGACTGGACGTCGATGCTTCCCGTGTCGTCGCGTATGGGCGTTCTATCGGTGCGGGCGCCGCCTGCGCGCTGGCAAGCCATCGTGATGTCGCGGCGCTGATCCTGGAATCCCCGTTCACGAGTGTCCGGCCACTGGCATGGCGCGCCGGTCTGCCCGGTTTCCTGGTGCGCGACCCGTTCGACAACCTCAGTGTCGTCGAACGGTTCGAGGGACCGGTGTTGATCATGCACGGAGAACGGGACGGCATCGTTCCGATAAAGCACAGCGAGACACTGCACGAGGCTGCGCCGGACTCCGTATTCAAACGCTATGCCTGTGGCCACAACGACTGCCCGCGTCCATGGCGGGACATACACGGGTTTCTCGAGGACCAGTCGATTCTTTAAAAGGCCACTTGCACGCCGGGACAGACACCTGTATAAATATACAGTATTCCTGTGGATTCATACAGGTTGGGGATCATGCCCGAACTGACAGCCCGCCAGGCGGAAATTCTTTCATTTGTTCAAGAGTTTATCGAAGAGAACTCGATGCCGCCGACGCGTGCGGAAATCGCCGCAGCACTCGGCTTCAAATCCCCAAATGCGGCCGAGGAGCATCTCAAGGCCCTCAAACGCAAAGGCGCGATCGAACTGATTCCGGGTGCCTCACGTGGCATCAGGCTCACCGAACCGACCGGGATCCCATTGGTCGGTCGGGTGGCCGCCGGTATGCCGATCCTGGCCGAAGAATTCATCGAAGACCGTTACCAGCTCGACCCGAAGCTGTTCAAACCGACACCGCATTTTCTGTTGAAGGTCCACGGCATGAGCATGCGTGACGCCGGCATCCTCGATGGCGATCTGGTCGCCGTGTATCGGACCCCGGACGTACGCAACAGCCAGATCGTCGTCGCGCGTCTCGAGGACGAGGTCACGGTCAAGCGTTACCGGCAGGAAGGGACCCTGGTCTGGCTGATGCCGGAGAACCCGGATTTTGCACCGATCCGTGTCGACATCAGCGAACAACCGCTGGTTATCGAGGGCGTCGTCATCGGTGTGTTGCGCAGCGGCGTGCAATGAAACAATGAACAAGTCGCTCGAAGCTCTTTTAAAAAAAAACCCGCGGGTATTCCGGATCGCAAACGAACCGGTTTTCGATACCGCGAGCGGGCTTGCGACCGGATACGCTGAACTCGATCAGCGTCTGCCCTGGGATGGCTGGCCGGCTGCGGCACTGACTGAAATCCTGATTGCCCGCGATGGCGGTGGTGAACTGGAACTGCTGATGCCGGCCCTGGCCACGATCAGCCATGAAGACGATCCACACTGGATCGTCTGGATCACACCGCCGTATCTGCCGTATCCACCGGCACTCGCACATTCGGGTGTTGCGCTTTCACGGGTGCTCCTGGTGCGAACCCGACGACAGGCCGATGCCTTGTGGGCGGCCGAACAGGCATTGCGTTCCGACGGCACCGGTGCGGTTCTGCTGTGGTCGAACCAGATCAGTCCGCAACGCATCCGCAGGTTGCAACTGGCCGCAAAAGAGGGCGATACCTTCGGTGTACTGGTGCGACCGTTGAACACCAGAAACACCTCATCGCCGGCGGCATTGCGTATTGCTGTGGAACCCGTGCGTGCCGGTTTCGACGTTCAGATCTTCAAAGCACGCGGCGGACGTCCCGGACAGGTTCGACTCAAACGCGGTTAACCCGATGCGACCCAATTCGGTCAGGCGATTGCTTTCGTCGGGTTTGCCGACTCCCGGACAACACACCGAACCGGTGTTGCCGTTGTTTTCCGGTCTCCCCGAGCCTGAAATCCGTACGGTCAGACCAGTACCACGACGACACCCGGTGGTACGACAGCTGTGGCTGGGTGTGTCATTGCCGCGTCTGGCGCTCGAGACCGATACAAGCAACACAACCGATGAGCCGGCCGTCGTCATCGACGAGGGCGTAGTTTTTTCCGCCAACACAGCGGCGGAAGTGCGTGGGGTTTGTACCGGTATGAGTTTCAACACGGCATTTGCATTGCTGCCTGACCTGATCAGTCGCGCACGTGACCCGCAACGGGAACAACAACTTTTGAATACGCTGGCGCAATGGGCCGGTCGTTATACGTCGGTGGTCAGTCTCGAGCCCCCGCAGGCGTTGCTGCTGGAAATCGGCGGCAGTCTGAAGTTGTTTGGTGGCATTGGAATGCTGTTGCGGCGGGTGTCAAAGGGACTCGACGATCTGAACATTACGGCGGAACGCGCCATTGCACCGACACCGCTCGGGGCCTTGTGGCTGGCACGCAGTGGTACCGGAGCCATTGTCACCGAACCATCTCAACTGCCCGGTGCATTGGGCACATTGCCATTGGCGGTCACCGGTTGGAACGAAAAAACCCTGGAATTCCTCAATGGCATCGGTGCCGGAGATCTGCGCGATGTCATACGTCTGCCCCGTGACGGGCTGGCGCGGCGTCTCGGTCGAAAATGCCTTGCAGAACTCGATCGTGCTTATGGCCGACAACCCGATCCGCGTCAGATTTTCGAACCAAAACCAAGATTCTGCGAAACACTGGAGTTGCCGGCCGAAACCACCGATCTGAAATTATTGTGTGAAGCGGTGTTTCTGCTGATCGAGCGATTGCTCGAATTTCTGCTGCAACATCAGGCCGGGATACAAAGACTCACGTTTCGATTGTTGCATACCGATCGACCGGCAACCGTCGTGCATCTGGGGCTTTTTACCGCAAGCCGCGATCGCGACCGCTTCCGGCAACTGACCAAAGCCCGTTTCGAAAGGGTTGCACTGGATGCACCGGTGATTGCCGTTGTTCTGCAAACTGGGGACGCACTGCCAGCTGCATCGACCACTGCTGAGCTGTTTCGTACAGAAGGTCGAGAAGCCGCGCAGGATGCCGCACCCGAACTGGTTGAGAAACTGCGTGCACGTCTGAGTTCAAACGCGGTTTGCGGTTTTTGTCTGGTTCCCGAACACCGGCCCGAGGCGGCTTTTTCGATGGGGTCGGAGCATGCTCCGACCCGGGTCAGAGCAGGGTCAGAGCAGACTGCGATGCCGCCGAGACAACGGCCATTGTGGTTGTTGCCCGAACCGATACATCTCGACAGCGTGTCGGGTCGCCCGGTTTGTGAAGGTGAACTCGATTTCGAGAGCGGACCGGAACGCATCGAAAGCGGCTGGTGGGATGGGGCAGGAGTCGCGCGAGATTACTACGTCGTGCGTCGTGATGACAGTGTGCGTTTGTGGATCTACCGGGAACGTCGCAGTAAATCCTGGTTCCTTCACGGAATCTTTTAATTGGGGTCAGAGAGTAATTTATAAGTACTTGATTTTTCTTTAGTCATTTCCAGGCAATATTGCTCGCACAAGAATTTTTAAAAATCATGCACTTATAAATTACTCTCTGACCCCAATTTTTATTTTTACCAACATGAAATACGCTGAACTACACTGCATATCCAACTTCACCTTCCTGCGTGGCGCATCACATCCGGAAGAGTTGGTCGTACAGGCATCGCAACTCGGATACCGGGCGTTGGCGATTACTGACGAATGTTCTGTATCCGGAGTCGTACGCGCTTACGTCCAGGCAAAAGAACACGACCTCAAACTCATAATCGGCAGCGAATTCCGGCTGACCGATGGACCTCGTGTCGTCCTCCTTGCAAAAAACCGCAAAGGTTACGGACAACTGTGCTCGCTGATCACCAAAGGCAGACGAGCGGCCCCGAAGGGGGACTACCTGTTGTGTTGCGACGATTTCAGACCGGAGAGATTGAGCGATTGTCTTGCCCTGCTGATTCCAGACGGTGCGGATCCTGACGTCGAACATCTGCACTGGTTCAAGACCTGTTTTGAAAACCGCGGATGGATCGCCGTGGAATTGCTGGCCAGTGGACGGGATCGTGAAACTTTGCTGCGCTTGCAGGTCGTCTCCGACGTCTGGAGGATGCCGCTGGTCGCGGCGGGCGATGTCCATATGCACGCCCGTTCGAGACGCGCTTTGCAGGATACGCTGACGGCGATTCGGCTGAACACGACGGTTGCAGCCGCTGCCGGACATTTGTATCAGAACGGTGAACGACATCTGCGGTCGCTTGTGCGGCTGAAAAAAATCTACCCGTCTGAACTTTTGGTTGAGACAGAAAGAATCGCCGCAGCCTGCACATTTTCACTCGACACTTTGCGTTATGAATATCCACGCGAACTGGTTCCGGCCGGCGAAACACCCGCCACTCATCTGCGGCGTTTGACGGAGGAGGGTGCGGACAAGCGCTGGCCTGGTGGCGTGCCCGACAAAGTCAAACGCCTGATCGACCACGAACTCAAGCTCATCGAGGAGCTGTGCTACGAGCCCTACTTTCTGACGGTGCACGACATCGTGCGTTTTGCGAAAGGTCGGGAGATTCTTTGCCAGGGCCGTGGTTCGGCGGCGAACTCCTGTGTGTGCTTTTGTCTAGGTATTACCGAAGTCGATCCTTCGCGCATGTCAATGTTGTTTGAGCGTTTTGTGTCCAAAGAACGGAATGAACCACCAGACATCGATGTCGATTTCGAACACGAACGTCGCGAAGAAGTCATTCAATATATTTATCAGAAATACGGACGGGTGCGGGCGGCTCTCGCGGCTACCGTGATTACCTATCGGCCACGCAGCGCAATCCGGGACGTCGGTAAAGCGCTCGGGTTCGACAATTTACAGATCGACCGACTGGCACGGGCGATGCAGTGGTGGGACGGCAACACCATCGATAACGACCGGGTACGCGAAACCGGTCTCGATCCACAAAGCGCGATCGTACATCGGTTTCTTTATCTGACACGCGAACTGCTCGGTTTCCCGAGACATCTGTCTCAACACGTCGGCGGCTTTGTAATCTCCGAAGGACCACTTTCGGAACTCGTTCCGGTTGAAAACGCCGCGATGGAAGAGCGTACCGTCGTGCAATGGGACAAGGATGATCTCGAAGACCTTGGGTTGATGAAAGTCGACGTGCTGGGTCTCGGCATGCTGACCGCAATCCGCAAGAGTTTCGATCTTCTGAAAAACTATCGTGGTCAGGACTACGGCCTCGCCACGGTTCCTGCCGGGGACACAGCCGTCTACGACATGATCTGTAAGGCCGATACCGTCGGCGTGTTCCAGATTGAATCGCGTGCCCAGATGGCGATGCTGCCGCGGCTCAAACCGCGTTGTTATTACGACCTGGTGATCGAGGTTGCCATCGTGCGCCCCGGTCCGATCCAGGGCGACATGGTGCATCCCTATCTGAGGCGTCGGAATGGCGAAGAACCGGTGAGTTATCCGAGCGATGCCGTCAAACACGTGCTGGAACGCACACTGGGGGTCCCGATATTTCAGGAACAGGTCATGCAACTGGCGGTCGTCGCTGCAGGGTTCACGCCTGGCGAGGCCGACCGGTTGAGACGGTCGATGGCTGCCTGGAGAAAGCGTGGCGATCTGAATGCGTTCGAACCACGACTCATCGATGGCATGCGCGAACGCGGTTATTCAGAGGAGTTTGCACGACGGATCTTTAGCCAGATCAGAGGCTTTGGAGAATACGGCTTTCCGGAATCACATTCGGCGAGTTTTGCATTGCTGGTTTATGTTTCCGCGTGGCTAAAACACCACGAACCGGCGGCGTTCTTTTGTGCGTTGCTGAACAGCCAGCCGATGGGGTTTTATGCACCGTCACAACTCGTGCAGGCAGCGCGTCGGGACGGTGTCGAAGTGCGTCCGGTTCGGGTTAATGCAAGTGAAATCGACAGCACACTGGAGGCGCAGGAAAACGGTGAACCTGCTTTGCGACTTGGATTCAGGGTCGTGCGGGGATTGTCGGAGACCGGCGCACAACGTCTGGTCGAAGCGCGCAAAGAGAAAACGTTCAAAAGCGTTCAGGATCTCGCCGAACGAACGCGACTCGATCGCGGTGATCTTGGTGCGCTCGCTGCGGCCGATGCATTGACCTCGATTGCCGGGCACCGGTATCGGGCACGCTGGTCGGTCGCCGGTGTCGAAACCCCGACCGAACTGTTCGATCGTGTTGTCATTCAGGAAGCCGTACCTTTATTGAAGAAACCGACGGAAGGACAGGATGTCGTTTCCGACTATGCGAGCACAGGGTTGACATTGCGCAGCCACCCGCTCGCGTTGTTACGAAGAGGTTTTGATCAGCATGTAAGAAGCGCGGAGGAACTCTGGCGGCTCCCGAACGGTACCTTCGTCAAAACGGCCGGTCTGGTCGTAACACGTCAGCGACCGGGTAGTGCAGGTGGTGTGACTTTTGTGACCCTTGAAGACGAAACCGGACAGATCAATCTGGTTGTCTGGCAAAGCATCGCGCAACGCCAGAGACGTGTCCTGCTCGGCGCACGGATGATGTTTGTTTCAGGAACGATACAGAGGGAAGGAGACGTGTTGCACGTTATCGCAGGGCGTTTGGAAGATGGCTCAGATTTGCTCGGGAATCTGCAGACGTCCACCCGCGACTTTCACTAAACGTTAGTCAAGATCACTCGAGGATTCGTCGTCGTCGAAATCGCTAAGCTCATCTCGAAGTCGTTTTTCCTCCATCATGTCTTCCAAACGACGCCATGCCGCCTTTTTCGATTGCGGTTGTGACTCGTGCTGACGCAGCTGTTCAAGCTCGGAGACGATCGCATCCGCGCTGAACAGATCCGTATCCACCGTTCCATCGGTCTCTTTGTCGAGTCCATTCGATTCGACATCTTTTGTTCGTTTTTCCACACCAGACCTCCAGTGCCGA
>JAZFZN010000202.1:0-3728 GCA_036475515.1 Gammaproteobacteria bacterium | reverse complement strand
TACCGACACGGTAGGTCGTGGCCTCGGACGTTTCGCTGCCACCATAGATCGCGAGTACACCGAACTCGGTTTCGGTTCGCAGACAATGGCTGACCATGTCGAGATATCTCGGTTCGAACACGCGCAGCGGCAAGGTCCCTTCCGGATACAACACGGTCTTCAACGGAAACAGCGGGATGACCGGCTCGTTCATACGACTGCTCTGGTCAGGCGCGTGCGGTACTGCGATTCTTCAACGCGTCGACCAGGCGAACGTGCAAACCACCGAATCCGCCGTTGCTCATGATCACGATGTCGTCCCCGGACGCAGCGTTGGCAACCAGCGCGTCGATCAGCACATCCAGATCATCGATCACCCGGGCGTCCGGCCCGATGTCGGCGGCAACATCGGAGAGGCTCCACGAAAGGCCGTCGGGTTCGTAAAGAAAAACGCGATTTGCCTGCGCAAACGCGGCGGCGAGCCGATCCTTGTGGACTCCACGTTTCATCGTATTCGAACGGGGTTCCAACACCGCAATCAGACGACCGGCGGTCTTACCCGCATGCACGGCGTCGAGGGTCATCGAGATCGCGGTCGGATGGTGTGCAAAATCATCGTAGACGCGAACACCATCGATTTCGGCAATGCATTCGAGACGTCGTTTGATGCCGCCAAAACGACCCAGTGCTTCCACAGCATTTGCGGTCGGAACACCAGCGTGGCGTGCGGCTGCGACGGCAGCCAGGGCGTTCAGTGCATTGTGGCGTCCCTGCACGGCTTTAGTTACGGCCGCCTGATTGTCCGGATCGGTGATTTCGAGTTGCCTATTTGTTAGCGAGCCGGACCAGTCCGCGTTTTCGTCGAGCGCAAAAGTCTCGGTCGGTGTCCAGCACCCGCGGGTCAGCATGCGCCCCAGGTTGTCGTCGCGACGATTGACGATGATTTTGCCGTTGCCGGGTACGGTACGTACGAGGTAATGGAACTGGGTTTCGATCGCCGCCAGATCTTCGAAAATGTCCGCGTGGTCGAACTCGAGGTTGTTCAACACCAGTGTACGCGGATGGTAGTGACCGAATTTCGAACGCTTGTCGAAAAATGCGGTGTCGTATTCGTCAGCTTCGACGACAAAGAACGGCGCTTTGCCGAGTCGTGCCGAAACTCCAAAATCCTTCGGGATTCCGCCGATCAGAAAACCGGGCTCCAGCCCCGTATCTTCGAGCATCCACGCGAGCATGCTGCTGGTGGTCGTCTTGCCGTGCGTACCGGCGACTGCAAGCACCCAGCGATCCCGGAGCACGTTTTCCGACAACCATTGCGGGCCGGATGTATACCGCAGTCCGCGTTCCAGGACCGTTTCGACGACCGGGTTACCGCGACTCACCGCATTGCCAATGACCACGCAGTCGGGTTCGGGTTCCAGCTGGCCCGGGTCGTAACCATCGTGAATCTCAATACCGAGCGCTTCGAGTTGTGTGCTCATCGGCGGATAGACCCGCTCGTCCGAACCGGTGACCCGATGACCAAGCGCACGGCCGAGGGCGGCGACACCACCCATGAAGGTTCCACAGATACCGACGATGTGTACGTGCACTCAGCTTCCGCCAAAAACGCCGGCCTGTGCGCCGGCGCGCCCCATGATACCCTCGGCGCCGCAGTCACGGAACGCAGACATGCCCGATCTTCTGATCAGCGATCAGGATAAACTCGACGCCCTCACTGAAAGGCTCGCGGAGTCGACACGACTCGTGCTCGATACCGAGTTCGTGCGCGAAAAAACCTATCACCCGCAGGCCTGTCTGCTGCAGATCGCGACGGGTGACACGCTGGCATGTGTCGACCTGCGTGCGCCACTGGACTTCGGAACGATTGGCCCTGTGCTGCTGAATCGCGATTCGACCAAAGTGATTCACGCGGCGCGACAGGACCTCGAGATCTTCTACCGCTTCCTTGGAAACATTCCGGGACCGTTGTTCGACACGCAGATCGCTGCGGCTTTCTGTGGTTTCCCGGATCAGATCGGTTATGCCGGTCTCGTCCAACAATTGCTCGGTGTTACCCTGGACAAACAACACACCCGCACTGACTGGTCCAGACGTCCGCTGTCGGATGCACAGCTCGAGTATGCTGCGGACGACGTCCGTTATCTCGTCGAGATCGACGCACTGTTGCGTGAACGGTTACAGCAACTCGGCCGACTCGAATGGGCCGCGGAAGAATCACGTCGCCTAGAAGACGAATCCTTGTACAAGATCGAACCCGAAAATGCGGCAGATCGCGTCAAGGGTCGAAGCAAGCTGCAACCGGCCAGCCGTGCTGTGGTCAACGCACTGGCCGAATGGCGGGAACGCGAAGCACAGGATCGGGACCGGCCCAGACAATGGATATTGAAGGATCAGGAGCTCATTGCACTCGCCGAGACGAAACCGACTGACTCGGAATCCTTGCAGGCAATCCTTGGCCGACGATTGCGTGGCGGCAAAGAATCGACGGTACTGGGTCTGATCCGTGGTTCGGTAGACACAGTTGTCGCAGATGAACCGATGCCACCCCCATTGACCGCAAAACAAAAAGCCGACATCAGCCGGCTGATGAAACAGTTACGGGAGATCGCGGAGGACGTTGGCATCAGCGCACCGTTGCTCGCGACGCGCCGCGACGTCACACGTTTTGTACTCGGAGAACGTGAACTGGAATTGTTGAAAGGCTGGCGTCGAGAAGTCGCCGGCGAACTGCTCGCCACCTGTGACTGATTACTGCAACATCTCTCATATGAACGTCAGGGGTGCTTGAAGCGACGGACGTCCATCAATGTCTGTCGATCGCGTCGACAAGCCGTTCGAACACTTCGTCGATGTTCCCTTCCGCATCGATATGGGTCAGCTTGTCCTGCTCTTCGTAGAACTGGATCAACGGTTTGGTCTCGGTTTCATAAACATTCAACCGCCTGGATATCGTTTCTTCGTTGTCGTCGGAACGCTGGTGCAGTCGTGGCTGGTGGTCGCAGTCCGGACAACCGATCTCAGCTTCCGGTGTCGTGAAAATGTTGAAAATGCGTCCGCAATCCAGACAGGTGCGTCGACCAGTCAGACGTTTCATGAGCACGTCGAAATCGACGTCCATCAGGATCGCATGGTCGAGCGGTCGACCGAGTTCACCGAGCAGCGCATCGAGCGCTTCCGCCTGAGCGACGTTGCGTGGAAATCCGTCGAGTATGAAGCCGTTGACGACATCGGATTTGGCCAGTCTTTCCCGGATGATGCCGAGCACGATGTCATCGGACACCAGCTTGCCGGCGTCCATCGCTTCTTTGGCACGCTTGCCCAGCGGTGTTTCCGCCGCCACCGCCGCACGCAACAGATCGCCGGTTGAAATCTGCGGGATCTGATACTTCTCGACCAGCTTTTTTGCCTGGGTGCCCTTGCCCGAGCCGGGTGCCCCCATCAATACAATTCTCATCCGGGATTTGCTCTAAGGCTTCAGAAGAGGCGGCAACCTACCGCGGCGCTCAGGCTGCGTCAATATGAAGGTCCAAAGGTTTTGGGCTATCCTTTGGCGACCTTTCCCGCTCGCACTTTTGTTCAAGAGACTGAAACCACGATGGCGAAGAAAAACGCGTTCTATGCACAGTCCGGTGGTGTCACACCGGTCATCAATGCAACGGCAGCAGGCGTCATAGAAACAGCAAGAAAGCACCGTCGGCACATCGGCAAGATCTATGCCGGACGCAACGGCATACTCGGTGCATTAA
>JAZFZN010000201.1:0-7545 GCA_036475515.1 Gammaproteobacteria bacterium | reverse complement strand
GTCTGAACTGAAACTCCCGGAACCAGCCGCGACCGAATGCAATCGTTCGGTATCGTTTGCGGCGATGATGACTGCCAGCCGCGCGTCGCTGATAAAGCGATTGTCCGGCGCCTGCCGGTGGGCAGCGAGGATCCATTCTTCGGCCCGCACAGAATCGCCGAGTTGCAAGCGCAAGAATCCTTTGCGCGCCAGATAAAAGGCTCTGGTAGGTGCGCGCTCGACCGCGCGGTTGCTCCAGACGAATGCTTCATCCAGAGCACCACGCGACGCTTTGAGTCGTGCAAGACCCGAGTACGGAACTGCAAACGAGGGATCCAGTTCCATCGCATTGCGAAACCGCGTTTCTGCGTCTTTGTGGCTGCCAAAACGGGCTGCATCGTAACCGGCGTTGGTGTTGATGATCGGTGACAACGGGTCGCGCCGGAACGCGTCTGCGTTTTTTTCGGCGGCTTCCGTGTAGCGACCCTGTGCATTCAGTATGAGTCCTGACCACACATGTGCCATCGAGTAGTTCGGGTCCAACGCGACAGCACGGCTCAAAGACGCTGCTGCGCCTTCGAGATCTTTCTGATTGCGCTGGATCAAGCCGATCGATGCATTCGCCTCAGCCGATGCGGGCGCGAGTTCGAGTGCACGTTCTGCTGCCGGCAAAGCGCGCGCAATCGACTCTTCGGGACACAGGTTCCCGTAGTAACCGATGGTCAATAACGAATACGAGTCGGCGAGGCCGCTGTAGGCAAGCGCAAATCCCGGATCGCGTGCGATTGCCTGTTCGAAATAGGTGATTGCACGCTCGAGTGCCGCTTCTGTCCGCTTGTGAAAATGATGCCGGCCCAGCAGATACAGGTTGTACGCTTCGAAATCTTCTGTCGGTTGTGTTGCCGGGCCACGATCCAGAACACGACCGTGCACTGCCTCGAGAATTGAGTTCGAAATCTCGGTCTGGACAGCAAAGATATCCTCGAGACGCCGTTCGAAGGTGTCTGCCCACATCTGATAGCCGTTGCCGGTATCGACCAGTTGCACCGAGATACGCACCGTGTTTTCGTGTTTGCGCACGCCCCCTTCGAGAATCAGACCAACGTCCAATCGACGACCGATCTCGCGGACATCTTCGTTCCGGCCTTTGAATGCGAACGACGATGTACGGGCGGCGACACGCACGCCCGGAACTTTTGCCAGCTGGTTGCGGATCTCCTCCGACAACCCGTCCGAAAAGTACTCGTTCCCCGGATCGTCCGAGAAGTTCGTGAATGGCAAGACGGCGATGGACCGTTCGCCGTCGTTTGGCCGTGCCACCGGCGCGGTTCGTTCGATACCTCCCGGCGTGATGTTGAACATCCACGACAAAACGAGCGTAAGCGGGAATCCCGCGACGACAGCGGCGATGAAGTATTTCAGCGCGGCATCGGCCTCGAACGCCTCCAGAACGATGTCAGCGATCTGGAGGAACACCCACGCAAACGCACCGTAAAACAACGCGACACGAACAACACGGCGACGGCGTAGTTCCTGCCACAGCGTTGCGATCTTGTTTTGCAGGGTCGTGTTCATCATTCACAAGAATAACACCGGCGACACGCGACCACGTTCGTGCAGAACGGTGGTAGCATCCCGCCGACGGAGGACATGATGGCCACCACGTTCGCGCCCTGCGGTGTCGTCACGATAACGACGGACTTCGGACATAAAGGTCCGTTTGTCGGAACGATGAAAGGCGTTATCCTGACGCGTTTTCCCCAAGCGCGGATCATCGACGTCACCCATTCGATACTCGCGCATTGGCCTTCAGAAGCTGGGTTCTGGCTGTCACGTGCGTTTCGATACTATCCCGAGGGTTCGGTCCACATGGCCGTCGTCGATCCCGGTGTCGGTACGCAGCGGGACGTCATCGTCGCGGTGCGCGAGAAGCATTGCTTCGTCGCACCGGACAATGGATTGCTCGCCCCGGTGATCAGATCCGGCGACCTGGCGTTCCGTGTCTCCGATGCCACACTGGCCGGACTCGGTATCGAATCGGTCAGCGCAACATTCCATGGCCGCGACATCTTTGCACCGCTGGCTGCGGATCTGGCTGCTAACCGGTTGCGACCGGAACAGACCGGTACACAGGCAACGGACATCGTGCCTGCCTGGCTCGAAGATCCGACGGCAACCGACGACCATGTCACAGGCCAGGTCATAACAGTCGATAATTTTGGCAACCTGATCACCAATATCGACCAAACTCTGATTACCCGGTTTGCAAACCCGACGGCTCACGTCGCCGGTCTGTCGGTGCCGTGGAGACGTACCTACGGCGAAGCAGAGCCCGGCCAGTACCTGGCGCTGATCAACTCGTTTGGAGTCGTCGAAATCGCGCGTGCCGAACAAAGTGCCGCTGATGGTCTCGGTGTCGAACGCGGCGCACCGGTGCGTGTCAGCGAAACAGTGGCGGACGCATGAAAGCAATCGCGGCAGCGTTTCTACTCTTGACCATTGTCCCGACAGCAAACGGCGAGGAACCGCTGTTCGGCGAAGATGGATACAAGGCACCGATAGTAGCAGCCCGCGAACACCCGTTTTATTCAACTTTCGAGGCAAGAGCCGTGGTTTCGGCTGCCGTGTTGGCGATCGTGCTGCTGGTCGTCATCGTGCATTACGAAAGCCTGGTCACGATGACCGCAATGATGAAGCGTCTTAGGCAAAAACGGCTTCGAGCCGCGTTTGTGTTGCTGATCCTCGGCGTACTCGCAGCCCACACTATCGCGATGTGGTTGTTCGCAATCGGCTACTACGTGCTGATCGACGAGTTCGGGATTCTGTATGGATTGCCGCAACCGACTCTGCTCGAGTGCGTGTATTACTCCGCAACGGTTTATACGACGCTTGGATTCGGTGATCTGGTACCGGTCGGCCCGATCCAGTTACTGACCGGTGTCGAAAGCGTGACCGGTCTGGTGCTGATCACGTGGTCAGCGTCGTTTACGTTTCTCGAAATGCAGAAAGGCTGGAGAACCTAGCCGTCGGAACTCATTCGAGCGGCGTGCTCGGCCAGTCCGGACTGACACCGCGCAGGTGCGGTCTACCGGGGCCAAGGGCAGGGGTTCGAACCGGCGAATCGAGCGAATCCGGAACGATCAGTTTCTGACCCGTATAAATCCTGTGCCGGTTCAATAGACCATTCGCTACGACCAGTGTGTCCGCCGGCACACCGATTCGGCGTGCAATGCGGTCTACCGTATCACCACGTTTTACGACATACATCTGATCATCAACGAGGCCAGTCGGTGCTGCCGCCTCTTTGTCGGCCCTGTCCACAGCGACCGTCTTGCTCTCTGCCGCTTCCGGCTGTGGATCGGTTGTCTCAACCCCCGGCAGCGTGATCCCCTGTCCCACCTTGAGCCGGTGCCGGCTGCGCAATTCGTTCACGGCGACGATTTCGCTGACGCGAAAACCGTACCGTGTCGCTATTTCTGACAAGGTGTCGCCCTTGCGCACGAGGTAGATCCCCTCCGTCGGCACTGCTTCGACAACCGGCTGTCTGGTCGCGACGGTCGGTACGGTTGCTGCCGATGCCGGGTTCGGCAGTTTGATCACCTGGCCTGCGCGGATGCGATGGCGGCTGCGTAGTCCGTTCAGTTCCTGGATGTCGCGCACGCTGTGACCGAAACGCGTTGCGATGTGCGAAAGTGTGTCACCGCGCTGGATCTTGTAGGTGAGATCCGGACGTTGCTGTGTGAAACGCTGGTTCGCCGGGATCGAGGCCATCAGCGTATCCATCTCAACCAGGTTTGGAATCCGCAACGGATAACCGGCCGGGATGTGTTTGTCACCGGACCAGACCGCGCTTCGCAGCGCCGGATTCAGGATCTTCATGGTAGCAACATCGACATCCAGTGCCACAGCAACCGTTTTCGCCGGCACATATTCGTCCAGTCGGATCGTCTCGACCTGCGCCAAGGGCCTACTTTTGATCGGTCCTAAGTATTTTTCGTAGTTGTTGCTGACCTCGCGTGCCGCGAGGAACGACACGTAGAAGTTCCTCGAAGCAAAACCGAAACGCCGCCCGTCGTACTGACGCACGATGACGGCAATGTCTTTGGTGCCCATGCGTGCTACAGCACGTGACATACCCGCAGGACCGTGATTGTATGCGGTCAACGCAATCGGCCAGGATCCGCTTCTTGCATAGTTGTCGCGCAACAGACGTGCGGCGGCGTCGGTAGAGATCAGTGGATCGAGACGTTCATCGACGACGTGGTCGACACGCATATACAAACGTCCGGTGGAACGGACGAACTGCCACAAACCCGCAGCATGTGCGCGTGAATAAGCGCGAGGATTGTACGAAGACTCGACATGCGGAAGCACGGCGAGGTCTTCAGGCAAACCGTAGCTTGCGAAGATCTCCCTGATGTACGGTTCCCATTCACCGGAGCGGATCAGCCCGTGTCGAAAACGATCGGCCTGGCCGAGTTGAAACCGTATGTCGGTGGCGGCGGCCCGCAAAGTCTGGTTGGAGACATTCTCAGGCCACAACGCGAGTATCCGTTCCTCTTCCCTGGAAAGTCTCGAACGCTGCCCGCTCGCCAGTTTCTCAAGCATGCGCCGATACCGTTTCTTGGCAGAATCGATTTTCTTCTGACGACTGCGTGCGCTCTGGTTTACGCGGAAATTCAACGTGTCGTAAACGACCGCCAGATTGCGGTCGTCGTGGACAAAACCCTGTGTCGTGTCGATCTCGGTATACACACGCACCCAGAAGTCAACATCCCGTTGCAGCTCCGCGGGTATTGGGAAGGGTTCCGATGCAAATGCGGCCAGCGGACCGGCCAGCAGCAAGGCGGCCACCGAAAAACGCTTGTCGAACAATATTGCGAGAGATCTGAACATGGTTTGCGCGCTGAGTTTGCCTGATTAGAAACGATGTGTCTCAACGGCGCTGCGAATCAGTTCGCAAATCCACCCGGCCGCCATAGCCCGTCACGCTGCGGTAAGCTAGCGGCTTTCCACTCGTTGGGACTGAGTTTCAATGCGTACTGCAATGCAGACAGGCTGGGTAGCGGTGTCGACCCTGCTACTGGCAAACCAGGCCTGGGGCGTCGAACGGCAGGAAATCGGACCCCTGGTGATCGAAGACATCCCGGACATCCCGGAGCGCATCGCCGAGGGCATGCAGCGGTACCAGAACACGCGTGCAGCAGAGTTCCGCGGCTGGGCCGGCAACCCGGACGGCATGCTGATCACGACCCGGTTTGGCCAGACAGCCCAGGTTCACCTGCTGGAACGCCCGGGGGGTGCCCGCGAACAACTGACTTTTTTCGCAGAACGGATTACGGACGTTGCCCCGTCTCCCGATCCCGACCGACCGGGATTTCTGTTCGCCAAGGACCTCGGTGGTGGCGAGGACTACCAGCTCTTCTGGTTCGATCTCGGGTCACGGGATACGCGGATGATCACAGACGGAGCGTCGCGCAACGGTGCGGTCGTGTGGTCCGGGCCGGGTGACCAGTTTGCTTATTTCAGTACGCGGCGCAACGGAACCGACTGGGACATCTACGTCGCACCGGCGGACGCTCCCGAGCAAAGCCGCCTCGTACTCGACGAAGGTGGAACGTGGTATCCAATCGATTTCTCACCTGACGGCGACAGCTTGCTGGTCAAACGCTATGTTTCTATCAATGAGTCATACCTTTATCTGCTCGACATCGCCAGTGGCGAACGGAAACAACTCAATCCGGATGCAGGCGTTGTTTCTTATGGGAGGGCTGTATTTTCAAAAGACGGACTCGGCATTTACTACACTTCTGATGAAAACAGCGAGTTTCGAACACTGCGTTACATAAATCTCGATGACGGTACGAGTCGCCGCCTTCGTGGCTACGATATGTGGGACGTCGGCTCGGTCGTAATCAGTAACGACGGCCGGACACTCGCATATACCGTCAATGAGGATGGCATCGACGCGTTGTATACACAGGATACCGGCGGTCGACGCGCAAAACGCGTCGGCGATCTACCGGTCGGTGTCGTGCGTTCACTCGGGTTCCACCCGGATTCGCGCCGGCTGGCAATGGTCATCGATACCGCACAGTCCCCCGGCGATGTTTATGTCCTCGATGTACGCACACGCGAACTGGAACGCTGGAGCTATAGTGAAGTCGGGGGGCTGCGGACCGACGAGTTCGCTACGCCCGAGTTGATCCGCTACCCGACGTTCGATCAAACGGACGGAGAGACCGGGACGATTCCGGCGTTCTACTACCGGCCCACGGGCGACGGCCCGTTCCCGGTCATCATCAACATACACGGCGGTCCGGAAAGCCAGTACCGTCCGCGCTTTTTTGCGAGGACCCAGTACTACGTCAACGAACCCGGAATCGCTGTGATCGCACCGAATGTTCGAGGTTCGGCAGGCTATGGCAAGAGTTACCTGAAGCTCGACAACGGGTTAAAACGCAAAGATTCAGTACGTGATATCGGTGCGTTGCTGGACTGGATCGACAAACAACCCGAACTCGACTCGAGTCGCGTGGCGGTAGTCGGCGGTTCATATGGCGGCTACATGGTGCTCGCTTCGATGGCGGACTACGACGCACGGCTTGCCTGTGGGGTCGATGTCGTGGGTATCAGCAATTTCGTCACCTTTCTGGAAAATACACGTGACTACCGGCGCGATCTTCGCCGTGCCGAGTATGGAGACGAACGCGATCCACAGACACGAGCGTTTCTGGAGCGCATCTCCCCGACCACGAACGCACAACGCATTACAAAGCCGCTTTTTGTCGTTCAGGGTCTCAACGATCCGCGTGTGCCGGTCACGGAATCCGAACAAATGGTCGACGAAATTCGCGCCAACGATGGTGCGGTCTGGTATCTGATGGCAAAAAATGAAGGCCACGGCTTCAGAAAGAAGGCCAACCGCGATTACTATGCGAACGCGACGGCGCTATTTCTCGAACAGTGCCTGAAACCGGAAAGCTGACCATGCTTCAACCCCGCCAGGACACGAACGGAATGGACCTGGACGCCATCAGGCGGTCCTACCGCCGGTACGCGCCTTTCTACGACGGCACTTTTGGCTGGATGCTCGGTCATCGCAGTCGCCGCACCGTGATCGACATCGCAAACCGTTATGCCGGTCCGGTTCTCGAGATCGGTGTCGGTACCGGTATCAGCCTGCCGTACTATCGCGCTGACCATGATGTGTATGGGGTCGATATTTCTCCGGAAATGCTGCAACGCGCGCACAAGCGGGTTCACGAGCAGTCGCTCGCGCAGGTACGTGGACTGGACACGATGGACGCCGGTGAACTGGATTTCGAAGACGAGTCCTTCGGCGTCATCGTGGCGGCCTACGTGATGTCGGTCGTACCGGACCCGGAAGCTGTTCTGCGGGAGATCGAACGCGTCTGCCGTCCGGGAGGTTGCGTGTTGATCGTCAACCATTTCGCGGCCGAAAACGGCGCCCGCCGCGTCCTGGAGCAGGGTCTCGCACCACTTTCGGGGATCCTGGGATTCCGTCCGGACATGGCAGTCGATGAGATCCTGAAAACGACCTCC
>JAZFZN010000200.1:0-4233 GCA_036475515.1 Gammaproteobacteria bacterium | reverse complement strand
AGCTGGCGCCGACGTGCACCAGACGCCGACCGTTATCGGCAAAGACCGGCAAACCGGTGACCCGTCCGGTCAATGTGATGTTCGAGTTGTTCGGGTTGTCCGCTGTATCCTGGCTGTTGGTTGTGAAGGAACCCGCCCAGAAAACGCGGTTGGCTTTTTCCGGGTGACGGAACATGATGCCGATGTTGCGCCCCGGGGCCAATGCATCGGCAGGTAGGCCGATTTCCATGAAGGCGACGTTGTTCGCACTGGAAGAGCGCGCAAGACTGAATGGCTCCTGAAATTTCCCGATTCGCCAGCGGAAATGATCGGAGACCCAGTCCTTCACTCCCACACCCTCGAGGAACGCGTCTTTCAGTCCGTTATCGACACCAAAGTCGTAGGAAACATTGAAGTCCATTTTGCGAAACAAGCGGCCCTGGGCGAATACTCGGGCTCGTCGCAGCTCGGTACCCGTGTCGATCGAACCGACTGCGGCTTTGATCGCGCTGTCTTCCTTTCCTAAGGTTGTATCGACTTGTATACGCAACCCCGCTCGGATCCGAAACATGCCGTCGTCGATGTCCCAATTCGTGATGTCCTGAAAGGCCATCCGAAACCGGCTCCAGCGGGCCTGCACAGTGCGGTCTTCAGGAGCGTAGCGCCGTTCCTGCGCCTCGATCTGCTCCAGCTGGTGTTCTAAATCCGCGATCTCCGTCGCGAGGTCGTGAATCTGTTCGAGCTCTTCCTGAGTTGCGGTTTTGTCCTTGGTCCGCAGGAGTAAGTCCTCTATGGCCCGGCGTCTGAGCTCCAACTCCCGGGTGATTTCGCCATGGGTTAGTTGCCTCGGTGGTGCTTCGGGTACCGCCACGACGACCGTAGAGCTTTTGCGGTCTTTCTCCTCCGCTGACTTCTCCGTTGCCTCCGCGGCTTCTTCGGTTGCCGACTCGAGAGGTGTCGCGTCTGCAGAGGCGTCGAGTTCGGGCTCTATCGATTGGTCGGCGGCGAACGAGTTGAACGAAAACAGAAGTGCGGCGAGGAGGACCGGCGTTGTTCGGGCGCAGGATGGCATTTCTACTTGACTTGGGCGAGTACAGATTCGGCTCGAGAAATGGTCATTTGGTTGTCCTTGACGTCGCCACGTTGCGGGCCGAGTTTGTAGATAATGCGTCCATGAACTCTAACAGGAAGAAAGCCCCTGACGGAATCAGGGGCTCGTGTTTGGTGGAGGTGACGGGAGTCGAACCCGTGTCCGCAAGCCCTCCGCCGCAGTGTCTACGTGTGTAGTCTGTCCTTAAATCTTACCGACGGCTTGTCCGACAGACGGGAAAACCGACAGCCAGTCCGTATGAGTTTTAGCGGATCCACCCCGGACGTGTTTCACCGCGAGCCCGTGAAAGCGACCCCCGACTGTCCGGCACGGGCGCCAGGTAGTCGACGGCAAGCGGCTAGTTAGGCCGCGAGTGCGAAGTTGTCGTTGTTGGCAACTATCGTTGATGCAGCTGGTTTTACGAGGAACTCTGCGACCTCGACACGCAACTGAGGTTTCGCGACCCACGTCGAAGCCAATTCACCCCCAGGTCCGTGCAGTCTATGCAACCTCGTGGTCTTTGACCAGAATGGGTTTCGCGGTTCGCTCTTTCCAGGTGGCGATTGTGCAAGTATTCACTTAAAGAAAAATAGGTAAGGCACTGATAATAAACAAAAACATGAATTGACATTGTTTAAGCCGGTCAGCGCGCAACGCGAAACACCCGGTGGGTCGGTGGGATGCTCAACGGGTCAGTTTCATCGCGCGTTCTTTGTCGCGCTTCCAGTCCCGTTCCTTCACCGCGGCTCGTTTGTCGTGCAGTTTCTTGCCTTTGGCAAGTCCGATTTCCACTTTGGCACGACCCTTCTTCCAGTACATTTTCAGCGCGATGACCGTGTAGCCACGTCGTTGGACCGCACCGACCAGCCGATCGATCTCACGACGGTTCAACAGCAGTTTGCGGGAGCGTGTCGGATCGGTGTGTACGTGGGTCGACGCCGTCGGGAGCGGGGAAATGTGCGACCCGATCAGCCAGGCTTCACCGTTTTTCAACACCACATAACTTTCCGTTAGATTCGCACGACCGGCTCGTAGTGCCTTGGCTTCCCAGCCTTCGAGCACCAGACCGGCCTCGAAAGTCTCTTCGATTCGATATTCGAATCGCGCGCGTTTGTTCCGCGCGATCGGAGGTTTGGCTTGCGGGTCGGTTTTGCTCATCGGCGCATTATATGCAGCGTGGCTTCAACGGCTCGAAGTCATTTTGATTGCCGGGCGGTCAAAACCGGTCGCGGCGGTTGTGTGTGGCCACGATTTCCCTGACAATCCGCGCAATTTTCTGATTGCCCCGGAGCCGAACCATGGCCGAACCAGCAACCGGCAAACGCACATCTCTGCAGGGTCTGTGGTCATCGCGACTGGCGTTCGTGCTCGCGGTCGCCGGTTCTGCGGTCGGCCTCGGCAACATCTGGAAATTCCCGTATACCGCGGGCGACAACGGTGGTGGCGCGTTCGTACTGATTTACCTGGTCTGTGTCGTCGCTGTCGGTCTGCCGATCATGATGGCCGAGGTGTTGCTCGGTCGTCGCGGTCGTCGCAATCCCGTCGATACGATGCGCATTCTCGGTGAGGAGGAAGCAAATACCGCCGTGTGGCGTCTGGTCGGACTGATGGGGGTCGGCGGGGGGTTTCTGATCCTGTCGTTTTACAGCGTCGTCGCCGGTTGGGCGTTGGATTACATCGTCAAAGGGTTCTCGGGAGCTTTTAACGCGAAGAGCGCTGAGGAAATCGCTTCGATGTTCCAGGCGCTGACCGGCAGCTGGGTGCGTCTCGGCTTCTGGCACACACTTTTTATGGTCATGACGGTGTGGGTCGTGGCTCGTGGTGTCGAGCGGGGTCTGGAACAAGCCGTCCGCATTCTGATGCCGGCGCTGTTGATTCTGATGCTGGTGCTGGTCGGATACTCGATTACCCAGGGACACTTCATGCAGGGTGTCCACTTCCTGTTCGATCCTGATTTTTCCAAAGTGACACCGGATGTCGTGCTCGTTGCGCTCGGGCAGGCGTTTTTCACGCTGTCGATCGGTATGGGTGCGGTCATGGCCTACGGCGCCTATTTGCCTGAAGGAACATCGATTGTCGGTACTACACTTGCCGTTGTGATTGCGGACACCGTGATTGCGTTGCTCGCTGGTCTGGCGATTTTCCCGATCGTTTTTGCTTACGGTCTGCAACCGGCACAGGAAGAGGGACTGCTCTTCATGGTGTTGCCGGTCGCGTTCGGACAGATGCCCGCTGGCAGCGTGTTTGGAACGCTGTTCTTTGTGTTGTTGGCTTTCGCCGCTTGGACCTCCTCGATCGGTCTCATCGAGCCGGCTGTGGCCTATCTGACCGAACGCAAAGGAATGACACGACGGACCGCTGCCTGGGCCGTCGGCGGAATCATCTGGGCCCTCGGATTTGCGACCATCCTGTCGTTCAACGTTCTGAGTGACGTCACATTCTGGCGTGGTACTTTGTTCGACAACCTGATTCACTTGACGAGCAACATCATGCTGCCGCTCGGCGGGTTGCTGATCGCGGTCTTTGCTGGCTGGATCATGTGCCGCAACTCGAGCGCGGAGGAGTTGGACATGGGTACGGGTACGCTATATCAAACCTGGCGTTTCCTGGCACGCTATGTCGCGCCGGTCGCCGTGATCCTGATCCTGCTGAATTTTGCGACCGGTGGCTGGGTGACCCGATTGCTGGGAGGTTAACAAGCCATCTCAACCAGTACGGTCAGTCGCAGTGCTCTGGTCCCGTACAGACCCGAAGAGATCTTTGCACTCGTCGACGACGTCGAGTCGTACCCGCAGTTTCTTCCCTGGTGCAGCGACGCACGGGTCCATGAACGAACCGACGATCACGTCGACGCGTCGATCGAGATTTCCAGATCGGGTTTCAAACAAGGGTTCTCGACCCGCAACCACAACAAAGCCCCCCGCATGATCGAGATGAGTCTGCTGGAAGGACCGTTTCGCAGTCTCGAAGGCGTCTGGCGTTTCGATCCGGTCGGTGACGACGGTTGCAAGATATCCCTCGACATCGACTACGAGTTTTCGAACTCCTTGGTCGAACTGGCAATGGGGCCGGCTTTCGGGCAGATTCTGGGCACGCTCGTCGATGCTTTTTGTACGCGTGCGGCGGCAGTCTATGGCAAGCGGTGATCCATCCGAAACCATTCG
>JAZFZN010000199.1:0-3334 GCA_036475515.1 Gammaproteobacteria bacterium | reverse complement strand
AAGTCGAGACCGAGACTCATCGGTTCAAGCCCGATTTTCCGCATCCAGCCGGGTACCCGCGGTACGAGTGTCAAGGCCGCGACGTAACGATCCTCATCCAGTGCTGAACGGATCGGGACGATGGCTTTGAGCTGGTCTTCGACAGTCGAGAAGCGCGAGATCACACGCCCCTCGTCGAGATAGATTGCGTCCGGGTCGACATCCTCAGCGGCCAGTGTACGTTCGAGTGTCGTTACCGTACTGGCTGTTGCGGCTTCGCCCGAACGCAAGGTCACCTCGATGGCCAGATCGTTCGGATAGATATTCGGCCACGCGTAGAACGCGCCCAGCAGGACGACAAACAAGGCCAGCAGATTTTTCCAGAGGGGGTACTGGTTCATGGTAACGAACTGCCCGAACGGGCTCAGCTGTTCTTGACCGTGCCTTTCGGAACGAGCCCGGAGACAGCGTGCTTTTGCACCTTGACCGATGTACCCGGAGCGATTTCGAGCGTGACGAACTGATCACCGACCGTGGTGATCTGTCCCAGAACACCACCGGAAGTCACGACTTCGTCACCGCTTTTGAGACCAGAAATGAGTGTCCGGTGTTCCTTCTGGCGTTTCATCTGGGGACGGATGATCAGAAAGTAGAAAATCGCGATCAATACGATCGGAAACAGCAATGGCCCGACCAGGCCACCTGTCAGCCCACCGGCATCGGCGGCCCAGGCACTGTCGATCAACCAGTTCATTCAAAAGTTCCTCAAACAGTAGGTCGCCACGTACGGTCTGTTGACCGGCACGAGCGGCGTGGCCGCGTATTATGCCAAGGCAGACTCGGAGCCGCTAGCCGAGGGTCAGAAACTGGGTGGAAGCAGCTGAATGCGTCTATCTGGTTGATCAGTCTGATTTTTCTTCTGATCAGTCGACACCCCTCGACTGTTCCGCACGGAAATTCGTCGCGTAAACCTCGAAACCTCCTGATTCAATAGCGTCACGCAACTCACGCATCAATGTCTGGTAGTAGTGCAGATTGTGGATCGTGTTGAGACGCGAACCGAGTATCTCCCCGCACTTGTCCAGATGTTTCAGGTACGCGCGGCTGTAATTCCGGCAGGTATAGCAGGTACAACTCTCGTCGAGGGGACGAAGGTCTTTCAGGTAGCGGCCGTTGCGCAGTTTCACCACGCCGTGCCGGGTGAACAGATGCCCGTTGCGGGCGTTGCGGGTCGGCAGTACACAATCGAACATGTCCATACCCAGACGCACGGCTTCGACGAGGTCGGCGGGTGTCCCGACACCCATCAGATAACGCGGTTTGTCCACCGGCATTTCCGGTTCAGCCGTCTCAAGAACCGCCAGACGTTCCTCTTCCGGTTCACCGACGGACAAACCCCCGACTGCATAGCCATCGAATCCGATATCGATGAGACCGGCCAATGAAGCCAAACGCAACTCCGTGTACATGCCACCCTGGACAATGCCAAACAAGGCCGATTCATGCGCGTCCTGCTGTTCGCGACAGCGTCTCGCCCAGCGCAAGGACAGCTCCATTGATTCGCGTGCTTCAGATTCGGTCGCCGGATAGGTCGTACATTCGTCAAACACCATGACAATGTCAGCACCGAGCGCGTGCTGGATATCGATCGAATATTCCGGGCTCAGAAACACCGGATCACCGTCGATGGGTGAACGAAACGCGACACCGTCTTCAGTCCGTTTGCGCAGATCCGCCAGGGACCAGACCTGGAAACCGCCGGAATCGGTGAGTATCGGCCGGTCCCAGTTCATCAGCGCATGCAGCCCGCCGTGCGCCCGGACCACTTCGGTGCCGGGCCTCAGCATCAGATGAAATGCATTGCCGAGCAGGATCTGGGACCCGGTATCGGCGATTTCCTCTGGTGTCAGCCCTTTGACGGTTCCATAGGTGCCGACCGGCATGAACGCCGGTGTATCGACGACACCACGACCGAAGGTCATTCGTCCTCGCCGTGCACAACCGCTTCTCGCAAGAACTTCGAAGAGCATCAGGCCAACGCGTCCGGACAGGGCGTCAGAAACATCGCATCGCCGTAACTGAAGAAGCGATAGCGATGGCTCACCGCGTGACGGTATGCCCCCATGACGTGGTCGTAACCAGCAAACGCACAAACGAGCATCAGCAACGTCGATTCAGGCAAATGAAAGTTCGTGATCATAGCGTCCACGATACGGAACCGGTAACCGGGACGAATAAACAGGTCTGTTTCGGCATTGAACGGTTCCAACCGACCAGACACCGCCGCACTCTCGAGACTGCGTACGGATGTCGTTCCAACAGCGATCACTCTGCCCCCATCCGCTTTCGTTCTTTCGACCGCCGTGCAGACCTCTTCGGAAACCTCGGCATACTCGGGATGCATTCGGTGTTGGCGAGGGTCTTCAACGCGTACCGGTTGGAAGGTCCCGGCACCAACGTGCAGAGTCACAAATACCGTATTTACGCCGTCGTTCCGCAGTGTCTCGATCATCGACTCGTCGAAATGCAGACCGGCCGTCGGTGCGGCCACGGCACCGGGTTCGGTCGCGTAAACGGTCTGGTAGCGCTCGCGGTCTATGTCTTCGTCGGCCCGGCGTACGTACGGTGGCAACGGCACGTGCCCGATTTCGTCGAGCAACGGCAACAACTCGCGGTCGAAGGCGAGTTCGAAAAAGCCACCCGCACGACCCGTTACTTCTGCACGACCGGTATCGAAACACAGGATCGTACCGGGTCGTGGTGCCCGGCTGGCCCTTATGTGTGCGAGTGCCCTGTCGGTTTCGACGATGCGTTCTATCAGTACCTCGACAGAACCCCCGGAAGGCTTGCGGCCGAGTAGACGAGCCGGAATGACGCGTGTGTTGTTGAAGACGAGCAGATCGCCGGGTCCGATCAGACTGCGAATGTCGGCAAACGCGCGGTCATACATTTCCCCCGCCGCGCCGTCGACAACGAGCAGCCGGCTGGCGCCGCGCTCCGGTAACGGATACTGCGCGATCAGCTCGCCCGGCAAATCGAAACGGAAATCGGAACGACGCATTCGGGTGTCCGCTGTGGGTCACCCAAACTATAGCCCGGATGCCGCAGACCGCGGCATCCGGGTCAGTCGCTGCGGAACCGTATCAGGTGCCTTCGTCCTCGTTCGGACTGTGGTTCTTGAACCGGTAGACGCGTCGGTGACGCCCCAGCGTGTTCTCGTCAAACTGGGGAACCACGGCAGACAGCGTCATGGAGTGCCGCTGCCGCATCACTTCGAGCGAGACGGTTTCGCCTTCATCGTAGGATCTCAGGATACGCATGACGTGTCCCGGGTCGCGTGCCGTCCGGCCGTCGA
>JAZFZN010000198.1:0-4234 GCA_036475515.1 Gammaproteobacteria bacterium | reverse complement strand
GAGATGGAAGTCTGGGCACTGGAAGCCTACGGTGCGGCTTACACGTTGCAGGAAATGTTGACGGTTAAATCGGACGATGTTCAAGGCCGTACGAAGATGTACAAGAACATTGTCGATGGCACGCATTACATGGAAGCCGGCATGCCGGAATCCTTCAACGTGCTCGTCAAAGAAGTTCGCTCGTTGGGTATCAACATCGAGCTCGAACAGGAAACCGACAAACACAGTGCCTGACGGCAGGTGAAACGATGAAAGATCTTCTGAGACTGTTCAAACAGCAAACGCCGGTCGAAGATTTCGACCTGATCCGCATCGGTCTTGCTTCTCCGGACATGATCCGGTCGTGGTCGTACGGCGAAGTAAAGAAACCGGAAACGATCAACTATCGGACTTTCAAACCGGAACGCGATGGCCTGTTCTGTGCCAAGATCTTTGGCCCGGTCAAGGACTATGAGTGCCTGTGCGGCAAGTACAAGCGCCTCAAGCACCGGGGTGTCGTCTGCGAGAAATGCGGCGTTGAAGTGACGCAGTCGAAAGTGCGTCGTGAACGCATGGGCCACGTTGAACTGGCGAGCCCGGTTGCACACATCTGGTTCCTGAAGTCGCTGCCGTCGCGCATCGGTCTGATGCTCGATATGACGTTGCGCGAGATCGAGCGTGTGCTCTATTTCGAAGCATTCGTCGTTGTCGATCCGGGCATGACGTCGCTGGAACCGCGGCAGCTGCTGTCGGACGAACAGTACCTCGAGGCAATCGAGCAATATGGCGACGAGTTCGATGCACGCATGGGTGCCGAAGCCGTGCACGAGTTGTTGAGTTCCATGGATCTGGTCACCGAGCTTGCAAACATCCGCGAAGACATGGACGGCACGCGTTCGGAAACCAAACTGAAACGACTCTCCAAGCGGCTGAAACTCATCGAGGGCTTCCAGAAATCCGGCAACCACCCGGAATGGATGGTGTTGACTGTCTTGCCCGTGCTGCCACCGGATCTGCGGCCACTGGTGCCGCTGGATGGTGGTCGATTTGCGACTTCGGATTTGAACGATCTGTATCGCCGTGTGATCAACCGCAACAATCGTCTTCGACGTCTGCTCGAACTGAATGCGCCGGACATCATCGTGCGCAACGAAAAGCGCATGTTGCAGGAAGCGGTCGACGCTTTGCTCGACAATGGTCGTCGTGGGCGTGCGATTACCGGCACGAACAAGCGTCCTCTGAAATCACTTGCCGACATGATCAAGGGCAAACAGGGCCGGTTCCGGCAAAACCTGCTCGGCAAACGTGTCGACTACTCCGGCCGTTCCGTCATCGTCGTCGGTCCGACGTTGCGGCTGCATCAGTGTGGTCTGCCGAAGAAAATGGCGCTCGAATTGTTCAAGCCGTTTATCTTCTCGAAGCTGCAATTGCGTGGCGAAGCAGCGACGATCAAGGCCGCCAAGCGTCTGGTCGAGCGTGAAGGTCCGGAAGTCTGGGACATCCTCGAAGAGGTGATCCGTGAGCATCCGGTGTTGCTGAACCGTGCACCCACGTTGCACAGACTGGGTATCCAGGGATTCGAACCCGTCTTGATCGAAGGCAAGGCGATCCAGCTGCATCCGCTGGTCTGTACGGCGTTCAACGCCGATTTCGACGGCGACCAGATGGCTGTCCATGTGCCGTTGTCGATTGAAGCGCAGCTCGAAGCGCGTGCATTGATGATGGCATCGAACAACATCCTGTCACCAGCGAACGGCGAACCGATCATCGTACCGTCACAGGACGTCGTGCTTGGCCTCTACTACATGACACGCGAGCGCGTGAATGTTCCTGGCGAAGGCATGTATTTTGCCGACGTCAAGGAAGTTCACCGTGCCTATGAAACTGGGGCGGTTGAATTGCATGCACGCGTCAAAGTGCGTATCTCCACGAAACGCATCGACGATGAGGGCGCGGAAACCGAGGTTCGTTCGTTCGTCGAAACGACAATCGGACGCGCGCTGTTGTCAGAGATACTTCCTACGGGGCTACGTTTTGAACTCGTCAATCGCGACATGACCAAAAAAGCGATTTCGAACGTCATCAATGTCTGTTATCGGGATGTCGGTTTGAAAAAAACCGTCGTATTCGCCGACCAGCTCATGTACATGGGCTTCAAGATGGCGACGAAAGCCGGTGTCTCGATCGGTGTCGACGATATGGTCGTGCCGGCGGAGAAAAAAGAGATCCTGGAAATCGCTGACGAAGAGGTCAAGGACATTCAGGACCAGTACGCTTCGGGGCTCGTCACGAATGGCGAGCGCTACAACAAGGTCGTGGATATCTGGTCCCGCACGAACGATCAGGTCGCAAAAGCGATGATGGAGAAGCTCGGTACGGACGAAGTAACAGACGCTTCGGGCGAGGTCGTCCGCCAGCCGTCATTCAATTCGATCTACATGATGGCCGATTCCGGGGCACGTGGTTCTGCGGCCCAGATCCGTCAGCTGGCCGGTATGCGTGGCCTGATGGCGAAGCCGGACGGCTCGATCATCGAGACGCCGATCACCGCGAACTTCCGCGAGGGTCTGAACGTTCTGCAGTATTTCATCTCGACCCACGGTGCCCGTAAGGGTCTTGCCGATACGGCTCTGAAAACGGCCAACTCCGGTTATCTGACCCGGCGTCTGGTCGACGTGGCACAGGACCTGGTCGTGACCAAGGAAGACTGCGGTACCGAAATCGGTCTGTTGATGACCCCGATCGTCGAAGGCGGTGACGTCGTCGAACCGCTGCGCGAGCGCGTGCTCGGGCGTGTTACGGCCCAAGCGGTGACCCGTCCCGGCAGTGACGAAGTGCTGGTCGAAGCCGGTGTTTTGCTCGACGAGACGCTGGTCAGGTTCCTCGAAGACGCATCTGTCGATCACCTGTGGGTCCGTTCTCCGATCGCCTGTAAGACGCGCTACGGCGTCTGCGCCCAGTGCTACGGGCGCGATCTGGCGCGTGGTCATCGTGTCAACCGCGGCGAGTCCGTCGGTGTCATCGCGGCCCAGTCGATCGGCGAACCGGGGACACAGCTGACGATGCGGACCTTTCACATCGGTGGTGCCGCGTCGCGCTCGGCGTCTGTGAACTTGGTCGAGATCAAAAGCGGCGGGGTCGTTCGACTGCGCAACCTGAAGATTGTGCAGCACGAAAAAGGCCACCTGGTTGCGGTGTCACGTTCGGGTGAGGTTGCCATGATCGATGAATTCGGTCGCGAACGCGAACTGTACAAAGTGCCGTATGGCGCGATGATCACCGTACATGATGGCGACGAAGTCCAGGCCGGCCAGATCGTGGCGACCTGGGATCCGCATACACACCCGGTCGTGACCGAGGTGGCGGGTTATCTGAGGTTCGAAGACTTCGTCGAAGGCGTGACCGTCAACCGCGACGTCGACGAAATCACGGGTCTGTCGCGTCTCGTGATTACGGACCCGAAACAGCGCGGTGTGTCCGGCAAGGACCTGCGTCCGATGGCGAAATTGGTCGACAGCAAGGGCACAGAAATCTGCTTTGCAAACACCGACATGCATGCCGTGTACGCCTTGCCGGCTGGAGCCATCGTCAACATGGAAGACGGTGCCGAAGTGGGTGTTGGCGACGTGCTCGCACGCATCCCGCAGGAATCGTCAAAAACCCGCGACATCACCGGTGGTCTGCCACGGGTGGCCGACCTGTTCGAGGCACGCAAGCCGAAAGAGCCGGCCATTCTGGCCGAACACAGCGGCACCGTCAGCTTTGGCAAGGAAACCAAGGGCAAGCGGCGTCTGGTTATCACCGACGAGGACGGAGAGCGCAACGAACTGCTGGTGCCGAAGTGGCGCCACATGCACGTGTTCGAGGGTGAGAAGGTCGTCAAGGGCGAAATCATCGCCGACGGTGAACCAAACCCGCACGATATTCTGAGACTTCGTGGTGTCGAAGAGCTCGCCGATTATCTGGTACGCGAAATTCAGGACGTGTATCGGTTGCAGGGCGTCAAGATCAACGACAAGCACATCGAGGTGATCATTCGCCAGATGCTGCGCAAGGTAGAAGTGGTCCAGCCCGGTGAAACGAACCTGTTGCGTGGCGAACAGATCGAGCGTGTCAAAGCGATCGAGATCAATGAGGCAGCCGAAGCCGACGGCACGGAGCCGGCGACGGTGCAACCGGTGCTGCTTGGCATCACGAAAGCCTCGCTGGCGACCGAATCGTTCATCTCGGCCGCGTCGTTCCAGGAGACGACGCG
>JAZFZN010000197.1:0-3249 GCA_036475515.1 Gammaproteobacteria bacterium | reverse complement strand
TAGCTGGAAACACGGGCCAACACTGGAAACGCTGACCACCGACAATTTGTACCGGCTGTACAAAACACCGTTCGAGACGATCGAAACCGAAGGTCGTCGTCTGTTTTTTGCAAAATAGAACTGGGGTCAGAGAGTAATTTTTAAGTGCTTGATTTTGTTTTGGTTATACGCACTCAAAAGTTTGTAAGTGCCAATAGTAAAAAAATCAGGCACTTAAAAATTACTCTCTGACCCCAATTTAAAGTCGGATCTCGCCGGAGAAGAACTCGACAGCGGTGCCGGTAATCGCGACACGATCACCGCGGTCTTCGCACAGCAGATTGCCACCCCGCTCAGAGATCTGTCGCGCCGTCAGACGTCGCTTACCGAGCTGTTTCGACCAATACGGCGTCAGCACACAATGCGCAGACCCGGTCACCGGATCCTCGGGAATTCCCGATTGCGGTGCGAAAAAACGCGACACGAAATCCACTTCATTGCCCTGGGCCGTTACGATCAACTCCCGGTCGAGTGTGTTGAGGGTCGCGAAATCCGGGTCGAGTGCGGCGATTTCATCCTCGGTTTCGAAGACCGCCATGTAGTACATCGCTTCGTAGACCTCCAGCGGTTCTTTTTTTAAACCCTTGAGCAAAGCGAGTGGCGCTTCGATCTGCCGACCGGGCGACGCCGGGAAGTCCATCGTCAATGAATCGCCGTCGACCGACACTTTCAACGGGCCACTCAACGAATCAAAGCGGACTTCCGGCAAACCCGGTTGAATGTGATGCACGATAACCCAGGCCGAAGCCAGCGTCGCATGTCCACAGAGTTCGACCTCTTGTTTTGGTGTAAACCAGCGAAGGTGAAACCCGTCTCGGTTCGGGACAAAAAAGGCGGTCTCGGACAGGTTGTTCTCCTTGGCGATCGCCTGCAGCGTGGCGTCATCGAACCAGTTCTCGAGCGGACAGACGGCCGCAGGGTTGCCGCTGAATACTTTGTCGGCGAACGCATCGACGTGGAAAATCGGAATATTCACAATCGCTCCCGGATTTGTTCATAAAGCAGGTTGTTCGACGCGAGTACACTCGTCGTTGCGAGCCCGACTGGTTCGCCATCGAGGTCCGTGAACCGACCACCGGCCTCTTCGACGATAACCGAAAGCGCGGCGATATCAAGCACATTGACGTCCGATTCGATGACGACGTCGACACGACCGGACGCGAGCAGATGATAGTGGTAGAAATCACCGTAGCCGCGAACCCGGTTTACATCCGCGACCAGTTTACCGAAGGTCTGCCAGCGCGAATCCGCGGCTAGTGTCGCCAGATTCCCGGTCGACAAGGCTGCATCGGCGAGCCGGTCGACACGACTGACCTCGATCGCCGTCCCGTTGAGTAGCGAACCGGACCCGCGCTCGGCGCATGCCAGTTCAGCGAATACCGGTGCGTTCGATACGCCGAGGATCAGTTCATCGTTGTGCATCAAGGCGATCTGCGTCGAAAAAAACGGTGTTTCACTTACAAAACTCTTCGTGCCGTCGATCGGATCGACGAGCCACAGGTATTCTGACTGCAATCCCGTCCGTCCGGTTTCTTCGCCGTAGAATCCGTGATCTGGAAATGCATCCAGAATCGTCTTTTTTATGATCTGTTCTGCCTCGATGTCCGCGATGGTTACCGGACTCGAATCGTCCTTTGTCTGCACATCCGGTGAGCTCTTGTAGTAGCTGAGGATGACTTCTTCGGCAGCCTTCGCAGCCGCCAGCGCGACGGAAAGATGTCGGGACTCGGGCACGTTTCACCTCTGCTGCGGACGAAGCGCTAGTGTACTCATTGTTTGCGCTTGACAGTGTGTCGGCCGCTCACTAGTCTGCCGACTCGCACTCAGGTTACGGGAAGTCGGTGCGTGTTCCACGCCATTCCGACGCTGCCCCCGCAACGGTGATCGAGTCAAACGGTATCAGACGCCGCCGAACGAACAGCGGCGAGGCCACTGCAGGATGTGGGAAGGCCGATACCGAGGTGAGGTTTTACACCGCTCGTCAGCCCGGAGACCGGCCCAGCGTGCGCAGGTAGGCGCTGCGGAGGGTCGGCGCACCGGCTTCACCCCGAAACCGCTCCCCTCCCGGCACCGGATTCATCCGTCTTGCGCCTGCGGGCAGGCAGGCTGGGAGGAACAATGTTTTCTTCGCTGATTCGTGCGGTGGTCGCGCTGACCGCCGTATCTGTTTTTGTACCCACCGTTCTCGCCGAAGAGCAGAAATCCGTCCTCGACCGTATGGTCGTCACGCCAAACCGCACGCCGATCGATCAGGACGATTCGCTGGTACCGATCATTGTCATCGACCGTGACGATATCGAACGCAGCCAGGCACTCGATGTTGCCGATCTGCTGCGCTTTCACGCCGGCCTCGACATCGCACGCAATGGTGGCCCCGGCCAGACAACGTCCCTGTTCACACGCGGAACAGACAGCAACCACACACTGGTACTGATCGACGGAGTCAAGGTCAATCCGGGAAGCATCGGCGGCGCCGCGTTCCAGAACATCATGCTGGAGATGATCGAACGCATCGAAGTCGTTGAAGGTCCTCGTTCGACCTTGTACGGGTCGGAAGCGATCGGTGGGGTCGTCAATATCATTACGCGGCGTCCGACCCGACCACAATTCGATGTTGGCTTGAGCGGCGGACACTACTCGACGATCGCGGCACGCGCTAGCGGGCGATTCATCGGGAAAGCCGGCGCCCTCGGGTTTTCTGTCGAACGTCTTGAAACCGACGGTTTTCCGACGCGTGCCGAATCCGATCTGAACCGTGGCTACGACAACACCACGGTGAATCTGGATGCGACGACAGACTTCGGTCCGGTCGAAACGACCTTGCGTTACTGGCAGGCAGAAGGCAACACCGAGTATCTGGGCTTCTCGCTGGAACCGCTGGACCAGGATTACAAGAACTCAACCGCATCGCTTACATTCAATATGCCACTGGCGCAGAACTGGGATACGCGTGTGGTGTTCAGCAACGTGGTCGACGATATTTCGCAGAACCAGCCGAACGAATTTACCGGTGATTTCGATTTCGTCGAGACAAATCGCAATTCGATCGACTGGCAGAACGAAGGACGTGTTGGCGACAAGCACCGCATCGTCGCCGGTATTCAGTTCTGGAACGAGAACGTTCAGTCCCTGTCTTTTGGAACCGGCTACGACGAAGACACAACCGACACTGGTGTCTATGTCTCAGACCACATTCGCTGGGATCAAGGC
>JAZFZN010000196.1:0-2872 GCA_036475515.1 Gammaproteobacteria bacterium | reverse complement strand
CTTCTGGGGTTCCACATTGTTTCAGGCTTGCCGGCCTGGCGCGACGCCCCCTACGACGCACGCACGAGTGTCGATCGCTTCGGTGTGCTCGTCGGTGGTGATACCGCCGGAGCCGAGGCGATCATGCGCAGTTCCGGCGCCGAAAGTGTCGAACCGGTCGAGGAGGACCGTGCATGATCGGTTTGTGTCGCGCCCTGTTGTTGACCGGTCTGCTGGCCGCACAGTCGGTGATGGCATTGCCCTGGTCCAAGGACATGCGCGACCAGCCATCGGTGAAGGCCCAGGAATCCCAGGTCGAAACCGTCAACGCTGCGGTGCCTACCACCGGCAAGGAGTGGTTCGGGCCGCCGGCCAACATGAGCGAACTGGTCCAGGAACGACTGCAAGCCGGCCAGCAGCTTACCAACGCGGTCGCAACAACGCCGGAGTCGATCAACCGCGGCAAAGAGATGTACGACCGCCACTGTGCTCTATGCCACGGCTCGGGTGGGCAGGGTGACGGTCAGGTCGGTGCCAAGTTCATCCCATCTCCGATGAATCTGACGATCGATTACGTTCAGCTGCAACCGGACGGACAACTGTATTTCACGATCAGCCACGGAAGCATTGCGATGCCGTTTTATCGGAACGCGATTGATCCTGACGACCGCTGGAACATCGTCAACTATGTCAAAGAAGTTCTGGGGAAAGAGTCTCCCGGTAAAGAAGCGACTGGGAGCACACAGCAATGAGCAGCGGCGCGATCCAGATCGGTGTTCCGGAATCACGACGCGGTGCTTACCGCGGTGCGAAACGTGTACTCGGTATCACATTTGCGGTGACAGCGGTCTGGTTCGTCTGGCTTCTCGCTGCGCGGCCGTCCGCCGTACCCTGGGGGTTCTTGCTGGTTTCATATCTTTTCCTGCTCGGCGTTACTCAGTTTGGTGTTTGTTTCGCGGCGATCCTGCGGTTGTCCCGGGCCAAATGGGCGAGACCGTACTATCGTATTGCCGCGGTTACGACGCTTGCGTTCTTCCCGCTGGCAATCCTGCTATTTCTCGTCATTTACAAGTTTGGTTTGCAGCACGTGCTCTATTGGGCCGGTTCGCCACCAGAGGGCCACGTCAGCCCATGGCTCAATGAGAAGTTCCTTTTCTGGCGCAACCTGACCGTGCAACTCGTTTTCTATGCGGTAGCGTGGCGCTATTTCATGATCGGACTCGCGCCGGACGTCGACGAACAGACGGTCGCAGATTCAAAGGGCTGGTGTCGATGGGTCTATCGTCGTGCACTGCGGCGCAAATCGACCGTCGGTGAGGACCGGCTCAAAAGCCTCGTTTATCTTTACTCACCCGTGGTACTGATTGCCTGTGGGATTGCCAACACGATCATCTCCTGGGATTTCGGGATGATGCTGTTTCCCCATTACCACAGCACGGTGTTCACGTTGTACTTCCTCGTCGGCAACATGTTCGCCGGCACGGCGTTGGTGTTGTTGCTGACGGTACTGACCGGACGGTTTGTCGACTTGAAACCCTATTTCGACACACTGCAGATCAAGAACCTCGGAATCCTGCTGACCGCATTCGCATTGCTGTGGGTGTACATGTTCTGGGCCCAGTTTTTTGTCAGCTGGTTCGGTAATCTGCCGAGCGAGTACGGAATCCTGTCGAAGAGCATGTACGGTCACTATGCGCCGTACTTCGTTACCATGATGAGCTGTCTGATCGTCATCCCGATATCGGCCCTGATCTTTGCCCCGCTAAAACGTATGTGGTGGAGCATGATCGTGCTCGCAATGGTGATGTGCGCGGGTATCTGGATCAACCGTTATCTGATCGTCATGCCAGCTCTCGACGCCCAGCACCATCCGTTTTCTTCGGTCCCTGAGATCGCGTTGACCATCGGCTTGTTCGCAGGTTTTCTGTGGTTGCTCCTGGTCCTCATAAACGCCTTTCCGATGGTATCCCGCTGGGAACTCGAAGACGCACTGGCCGAAGAACCTGCCTATTAAATCGGCTATAGTTGGCGGGGTCCCCGGGGGTAGTTTCCGATGAACGTTTCGAAACCAATTCTCGCTGTGCTTGCGGTTGCTGTCGCGCTTGTCGCCTGTGAGCGGACGGGTGGACCGATCGTCCGCGACGCAGGGCGGGTCACGTTTGGCGACGACGAGAACTACCACGACTTCGGCGACTATGTTATTCAGGTTACCGCACTGACGACAGACCACCTTCCCGCGGAAGTCGCACGCGAATACGGGATTCAACGCAGCGAGACGCGCGCCTTTCTGAACGTCGTGATCCTGAAAAAAGCCCCCGATGGTGAGGTGGACAGACCCGTCACCGGAATCGTGACCACAGTCGCGTCGAATCTCGCCGGACAAGTCAAGAGCTTTCCACTGCGGGAGATCATCGAGGAAGGCGGTGCCGGCATCTATTACATCGGCGAAGCCTCGATCACGAAGGACGAGATACTCATCTTCGACATCGACGTAACCCCCGACGGCGAAGACGACACCATCCGGATCCGCTACCAGGAACAGTTCGACGGCTGACCTGCAGGAGTCGCGGCCCGCACGGCTCGTGCCAAAGCCGTACCTGCGTCGACACACCCATCCCGATCCGGTAACGGTGCTGCCCGGCAACCGCACTGAAACTCAAGTGTGGTGGGGTGTTGACAGTGCCTCGGGCGACAACGACAATAGCCGGCTTGCGTCCGCGGGGAGGGGTACCCAAGCGGTCAACGGGGGCAGACTGTAAATCTGCTGGCTATGCCTTCGTAGGTTCGAATCCTACCCCCTCCACCAATAACGGTGGTGGGGGTAATCGGTGCGGAATGCGGGTGTAGTTCAACGGTAGAACCTCAGCCTTCCAAGCTGATGATGGCGGTTCGA
>JAZFZN010000195.1:0-10095 GCA_036475515.1 Gammaproteobacteria bacterium | reverse complement strand
GCCGGCGAGTGCAAGTCCCTGCGGGCGGAAGAACAGCGTTTCCTCGTAATCGCCGTCGACCAGTCCGATCTCGCCGCTGCCGATGACATCGATTACAACCCCGTCGAGATCCGTGATCACGATCCGGTTGTGGTTCGAGTCGGCGATGAACAGCCGTTTTGCTGCGGCATCCGCGAGTACACGCCCCGGGAACAGCAGATCGGTTGGCGCAAGACTTTCCGATTCGAGTATCCAGGTGACTGGCGTGCGGTCGATCACGCCTTTCGCATCGAACTCTTCGATAACCTTGCCGATCAGGTTGTCGAGAAACTCGTAGTGCCCTTCGCCGGACAGCGTGCCGATCAGTTTGCCTTCCGGATCGATCATCGCCAGGTGTGGCCATCCCTGTGCGTGATAGGACTTCCAGATCCGAAAATCCTTGTCGTTGACGACCGGATGTTCGAGTTCGTAACGCATCACCAGCCGGCGAATGTTGTTGGTCTCGCTCTCCCGCTCGAACTTGGCCGAATGCACACCGATGACGACCAGTTCGTCTGCGTAGGTGGCTTCGAGTTTTTTCAGATCGGGAATGACGTGGATGCAGTTGATGCAGCCATAGGTCCAGAAGTCCAGCAATACGATTTTGCCGCGGAGTTCGGCCAGTGACAGTTCTTCACCGCCGGTGTTCAGCCAATCGAGGCCTTGTGGAAACTCGGCCGCTTCGAATTGGCCGACATAGCTTTTGGCGCCGCCACTACCTGGCGACAACCTTGTACTGCCGAACTGGGCGAGGAACCACCCCGCAGCCAGGACCGCGACTACAGCGACTGAAATACGGACAAGACCTTTCATGCGATGTTTTGGGGGCGGTATCTGCACGAGCTATTAGACCAGAACCAGCACGGGTTTATTTCAGACTCTTGTCATCCCGAGGCGTTCTCTGTCATCCCGAGCCGTAGGCGAGAGATCTCCCAAGGATCCTTCGCTGCACAAGATCCCTCGCTTACGCTCGGGATGAGCCCAACGGGCTCACTTGACCATCATCGCGACGAATTCGTGGACCGGTGTGGCCTCGAGTTTCCCGCGATCGGCGCAGAGTTCGACGAGCTTGCTGCACTGCGAGGGCGTCAGTTGTTCGGCGATGCTGGTTTCGAATTTCTTCTCGAGCACCGGGATGCCCTCGTCGCGGCGTTTGCGATGACCGATCGGGTAGTCGATCTGGATACGATCCGTTTTTGAACCGTCCTTGAAGAACACCTGTACGGCGTTGCCGATATAGCGTTTCTCCGGCTCGTAATACTCTTCGGTAAAGGTTTCGTTCTCGTCGACTTCCATTTTTTCGCGCAACGCATCGACATGCGGATCGTTCGCGACGTTGTCTTCGTAGTCAGCAGCGGTCAGACGACCGTGAATTAACGGGATTGCAACCATGTACTGGATGCAGTGGTCGCGATCGGCCGGATTGTCGAGCGGACCGGTTTTGTCGATGATGCGTACCGCGGACTCCTGCGTTTCGATGGCGATCTTTTCTATGTCGTCGAGCCGGTCTTTCACGTCGCCGTGCAGTTTCATTGCCGCCTCGACCGCAGTCTGGGCATGAAACTCAGCCGGATAGGAGATCTTGAACAGGATGTTTTCCATCACATAGCTGTCATAGCCCTGCGGGAAGTCGAGTGCTCGTCCATCGAACAACACGTCGGAGAAACCCCAGGTCTGCGCCGACAATGCCGATGGGTAACCCATCTCACCGGTCATCGCGATCAGCGCCAGACGCACGGCACGACTGGTTGCATCGCCGGCCGCCCAACTCTTGCGCGAACCGGTGTTCGGGGCGTGTCGGTAGGTACGCAGCGCGCCACCGTCGATCCACGCATTCGACACCGCATTGATTACTTGTTCCCGGTCACCGCCTAGCATGCGTGTGGCGACGGCAGTCGATGCGACACGGACCAGCAACACATGATCCAGACCGACCCGGTTGAAACTGTTCTTCAACGCGATCACGCCCTGAATCTCGTGCGCTTTGATCATCGCCGTTAAAATGTCGCGGACGGTCAGCGGTTCGCCGCCTTCGCCAACGTTGCGGCGTGACAGGTAGTCACCAAGTGCGAGGATTGCACCGAGGTTGTCCGACGGATGCCCCCACTCGGCGGCCAGCCAGGTGTCGTTGAAATCGAGCCAGCGAACGAGCGCACCGATGTTGAACGCCGCCATGACCGGTTCGAGTTCGTAGGAGGTGCCAGGAACGCGTGCACCACCCGGCATCGTCGCACCGGGCACGGTCGGACCCAGAAGCTTGGTGCAGGCCGGGTAAGACAGCGCTTGGAAACCACAGGCCAGTGTGTCCATCAGACAATAGCGCGCGGTGTCGTAGGCCAGATCGCTGCCGATCTCGCGGTTGCAGACGTAGTCGGCAATACCGACGAGCACCCGATCCGGCTCTGGACGTTTTGCGGAGCGAATGTCCGTGAAAGTCACTGTTCGTTCCTCGGAAAAATTGGGGTCAGAGAGTATTTTTTAAAAATTGGGGTCAGAGAGTATTTTTTAAGTCTTTGATTCTTTTAGGGTAGCACCGCGGCCAACTTCATTGACGGAGCATCTTTACAAAAGAATCAGGGACTTAAAAAATACTCTCTGACCCCAATTTTTATTGTTAGCGCTGGTCTGCAGGGATCCAGTTCAGTTTTTCCGGACCAATGTAATCGGCCCCCGGACGGATCAGTTTGTTGTCGGCACGTTGTTCCTTGATGTGTGCAGCCCAGCCGGCGATGCGTGAACAAACAAACAAGGGCGTAAACAGATACGTCGGCACACCGGCGAAGTGATACGCGGAGGCGCTGTAGAAGTCGGCATTCGCAAACAGGTGCTTGTCGTCCCACATCACTTTTTCGATCGCTTCGGATACATCATAGAGATATGCATCCGACGCCCCGGCCGATAATCTCTTCGACCAGAGCTTGTTGATCGCATTACGCGGATCGCGTTCACGATAGACGGCGTGTCCGAAACCCATGATTTTTTCCTTGCGTTCCAGCATTCCACGGACGCCTGCGGCCGCTTCGTCGGCCGCGGAGAACTTCTCGATCAACTCCATAGCTGCTTCATTTGCACCACCGTGCAACGGACCACGAAGGGCGCCGATTGCACCGGCGACAGCCGAATACATGTCCGACAAGGTTGCAGCAATGACACGTGCCGTGAACGTCGATGCATTGAACTCATGTTCTGCATACAGCACCAACGATACGTCCATGTAACGACGGTGATCCTCCAGTGGCGTTTCACCGGTGATCAGTTTCAGGATATGACCGGCCGTGGTTTCTTCATCGGTGGCCGTGTCGATGCGTTCGCCGCTGGTCGCATAGCGATACCAGTAGCCCATCATCGACGGCAGCGTCGCGACGAGGCGGTCGGCGATGTCGTCCTGTTGTGAGAAATCGTTTTCCGGTTCGATGCTCCCGAGCATCGCCGTACCGGTAGTAAGAACGAGCATCGGGTGTGCGCCGGCAGGGACACGTTCGAGAACTTCCTTCAGTGCATCGGGCAGCGCACGCAGGCCTCTCAGCCTCTGCCGGTAGGCGCCGAGTTCAGATGCATTCGGCAATGCGCCATACAGCAGCAGGTAAGCCACTTCCTCGAAGCTGCTTTGCTCGGCCATGTCTTCGATGCTGTAGCCGCGGTAGTGAAGACTCTTGCCGTCGGACCCAACCGTACAAATCGATGTCGTTCCGGCAGTAATGCCGCGCAGTCCTGCGCCGTCTGTCTTTTTGCTCATTGTTTCCTCTCGAATATCCTTGTCTTACGTCACTCAGGCTTCGGTCGCGAACAGTTCGTCGAGTTTCTTTTCATACTCGTGATAACCGAGCACGTCGTACAGTTCGTCACGGGTCTGCATCATCTCGAGTGATGCCTTCTGGGAACCTTCTCGCCGCAAGGTCTCATACACTTGCAGCGCGGCTTTGCTCATCGCCCGGAACGCGGACAATGCATAAAGCGCGAGTGCCACGCCGGCATCGCGCAGCTCCTCAACGGTGAACAATGGTGTCTTTCCAAATTCAGTGATGTTTGCGAGCACCGGCACATCCACGTCGGTCGTGAACTGTCCATACTCCTCGAGTTCCGTGATCGCTTCGGCAAAGATCATGTCTGCGCCAGCTTCGACATAAGCGACTGCACGTTCTATGGCCGATGCCTGACCCTCGACGGCGTGTGCATCGGTACGCGCCATGACGACGAATTCGGTGTCGGTCTTCGCGTCTACCGCTGCTTTGATCCGGTCGCACATCTCGTCTCTGGAGACGAGTGCCTTGCCAGGACGATGACCGCAACGTTTTGCCTGCACCTGGTCTTCCAGATGCAGTCCCGCGGCACCAGCCGCGGTCATGTCTTTAACCGTCCGGGCAACCATGAATGCCGGTCCGAACCCGGTGTCAGCGTCGACCAGCAGCGGCAGTTCGGTCACCGAAGTAATCCGGCGTACGTCTTCACACACGTCGCTCAGGGTCGTCATGCCAAGGTCGGGCAACCCGAACGATGCGTTCGCGACCCCGGCACCGGACAGGTAAATGGCCTTGAAGCCAGCCCGTTCGGCCAGCAAAGCCGAATACGCGTTGATCGCACCGACGACTTGCAGCGGGTGTTCGGTCTCGATCGCCGCCCGCAGGCGGACACCGGCACTCGATGATTTCGACATCGCGGACTCCGTTCAGACGACAAACGCGGCCGGACGCCGCGTCAGGGGCGGCCATTCTACCGCAAAGCGCTCGTGGCTTCCCGGCAGGACGAATCAGGAAATGCGGACGACGGTGCGGCCGATGACCCGTCCCGCGATGTAGTCGTCGAAGGCTTCAGACAGTTCGTTGAAAGGAATGGTTCGTGTTGCGATCTTGTCCAGATGTCGCGGCGCAAGATCACCCGCGAGTCGCGCCCAGACCTTCTGTCGTGGTCCACGTGGAGTGAAGTCGGAATTGATTCCGAGCAGGTTAATGCCACGCAGGATGAACGGCATGACCGTCGTGTGCAGTTCATAGCTGCCGACAAGACCGATCGATGCAATATTGCCCCACCAGTTCACGCTACGGGTCAGCCAGGTCAGCACTTCGCCACCGACATTGTCGACCGCGCCGCCCCAACGGCCTTTCTCGAGTGGTTTCGAACCCAGGTCGACCTCGTCGCGGAACAACACTTCAGTCGCGCCAAGGGTTTTCAGATAGTCCACCGCTTCGTGTTTTCCGGTCACAGCGACAACTTCGTATCCCCGGCCGGCGAGCATGTCGACCACGAGACTACCGACACCCCCGGTTGCGCCGGTCACGACGATCGGACCGTTGTCCGGGTGCTGATGGTTTTCCTCCATGCGATGAATTGCCAATGCTGCGGTGAAGCCGGCGGTACCGATGGACATCGCCCAGTACGTGTCACGATCGTCCGGTATCTGAACCACCGACTCTTGTGCAACACGTACGTAGTCCGAGTAACCGCCATCGTAGTCTTCCGACAGACCGCAACCGGTGACGAGTACGGCATCGCCGGGTTTCAGTCCCGGATTGGCCGATTCGACGATCTCCCCGGCCACGTCGATACCGCCGTTCAGTGGAAACTTTCTGAGGATCCGGCCTTTGCCGGTCGCGGCAAGTGCGTCTTTGTAATTGATCCCCGAATACTGTGCGCGAATGATCGTATCGCCCGCGGTCAGATCGTCCAGCGACAGCTTCTCGAATCCAGCGCTGATCTCTCCGTCTTTACGATCGATCCGGAATGCCTTGAACTTCGTCATCTTTGGCTAGCGCTCACGGTGTTCGAGCCAGAACAGGAGACCCTGTGTATTCAGTTCCACATCCGGGTCCAGGATGACCCGCGCTTCGTCGTTGCTGCCTTCGTATCCGTGCAAGCGCAGACGTTGCAAAAGATACTCGCGCATTTCAAAGGTGATCGAGGCCTTTGGGTTTTCCCTTGAAGCTCCTTCGGCGATCCGCACAAACTCATCGAGACATTCGTGGAGATCGCCCGCGAGTCTCTGCACATACTCGACGCGACTGTAATGAGTCAGGAATACCGCTTCAGGTTCGTAACTCACTATCCGGTCGATGGAGGCGTGTGCCGCATCGGGGTCGAAGTGTATCGGTGTCGTCGTTGGAAAGATGAACGGGCCTTTGTCTGTATCGAACTCCCGGTACGAGAGACCAAAGCTATCCCCGGTAAACACCGCATCCGATTCACTATCGACGATGCAGTAGTGGTGCTTTGCGTGTCCCGATGTATGGATCAGCTCGAACTCTCGCGCACCGAATTGAAGCCGGTCACCGTCGTTGGCGATAATCAAACGGTCTTCGGGAATCGGTACAATCTCCCCGTACAACTCCTTGTAGAGTGTTTCGCCGTAAACCGCGATTGTCCCGGAAATCAGTTTGCCCGGATCTGCCATGTGGCGTGCGCCACGCGGATGTACGACCGCTTTCGCCTCCGGCAGATGCTGCATCAAGGCACCGGCGCCACCGGCATGATCCAGATGAATGTGTGTCAGCATCACGTATTCAACGTCGTTAACAGCGAGTCCCTGTGATTCCAGGGCCGCAAGCAGATAGGGAACCGAATGGGTCGTGCCTGTGTCGACAAATGCAGCAGAGCGATTTTCGACGATCAGATGAGACGCATCCATCTGTTCACGCACATAATGCGTGTCTATCGACAAAATACCGTTGCCGTATTCGCGGATTCCTGATGGGTTGGACGAGTGCATATCCGGATATTCTACATGGCGTTCTGACCATCATCAGAACCATCGCGCTTGTTTCTGTTTTAGCGACAACTGCTGTGGCAGCTTCTGCGGCGCCGGTGGATATCAATCGTGTCGAAGATGGTGCGTTGGTATTCGAGAATATTCCGCCACTCGATCCACAACGCATCGCCAGACTGCAGCAATATCTTGCATACCGCAGTGCCGTTTTTGTCGACTGGAGTCCCGACGGCGGCATACTGATCATGACGCGGTTCGGCGACACGACTCAACTGTTTCTCGTCGAAGAGCCGATGGGTGCACGTCACCAGTTAACGTTCTTCGACGAACCCGTTATCGGCGGTCCGTTCTCTCCGACAAACGCGCCAGACGCGTTTGTGTTTGCCAAGGATCATCGTGGTGATGAGGCGTATCAGCTCTATCTTTACGACCTTGACAACCGCAGCATACATCTGCTCACCGACGGTCGCTCACGCAACACAAGTCCTGTCTGGTCGAATCATGGAACACAACTCGCGTTTTCGAGCAATCGGCGAGACCCCGACGAAGCCGATGTCTATGTCGCGTATCCGTTTGAGAACAGAGGGCCCAGGGCTCTGATTGTAACGTCGGGCGCGCTTGCACCTTTGGACTATTCGCCGAATGACAGCCGACTGCTGCTGTTGAACTACATTTCCTATCACGAGAGCAATTTGTTTCTGGTGAACCGAAGCGGTGGAGGTTTGTACCCGGTGGGTCCGGACGAGGTAGTTGCTTACGGGGATGCGCGTTTCACCAAAGATGGTCGTGCGTTGCTCCTGACAACCGACTATCTGCACGAACACCTGACACTCGGAACCCTGGAACCACGATCAGGGAGGATCAATTTCCTAACCGGTGACATTCCCTGGGACATCACGCGTTTCGACGAATCGCCGGACGGTCGCTACATCGCTTTTGTTGCGAATGAAAACGGCAGCGGCAGTTTGTACATCCAGGACCGTTCGAAGGAACGCTTCGTGAAACTTCCCGAGATTCCAGCCGGACAGATATACGAGATCGGGTTTGACAGGTCCGGGCGCCAACTCGCGTTCACGCTTGAAACAGCAACGTCGCCGTCGGACGTTTACTCGATCGACCTGAAGACGAACCGCCTGATCCGTTGGACCCGCAGCGAGATCGGTGGGATTGACCCGCGGGGCTTTGTCGAGCCACAGTTGATCCATTACACGAGCTTTGACGGCCTGGAGATTCCGGCTTTCGTTTACGAACCATCGACACCCGGCCCACATCCCGTGTTGATACACATACATGGCGGCCCGGAGCTCCAGTTCAAACCGGACTTCGACGCAAGATACCAGTACTACGTCAATGAACTCGGTTTAGCGGTGATCGCACCGAATGTGCGGGGTTCGACCGGCTATGGAAAGACCTATCTCGGTCTCGACAACGGATCGTTGCGTGAGGACGCCGTTAAGGACATCGGCGCATTGCTCGACTGGATCGACACCCAGACCGATCTCGATGGCGATCGTGTCGTCGTAGAAGGTGCGTCCTACGGTGGATATATGGTGCTCGCTACGCTCGTACACTTTGGCGATCGTTTGCTCGGCGGTATCGATTTCATGGGAATCTCGAATTTCGTCAATTTTCTCGAGAACACCGAAGCGCATCGCCAGCCACTGCGCCGCGAGGAATACGGCGATGAAAACGATCCTCAGGTCAGGGCGTTTCTGCAACGCATTTCGCCGGCGAACAACACCGACAAGATCAAGCGGCCGATGCTGGTCGTCCAGGGGCTGAACGACCCACGTGTCCCGATCACCGAGTCGACACAACTGGTTGAGACCCTGCGTGCATCCGGAAACGACATCTGGTATCTGCTTGCGAAGAACGAGGGCCACGGTTTCACGCGTCGGCGCAATCGCGAAGCCTATCTCGCCGCGACCATCGCGTTTCTGGAGTATCTTCAGGCCACCAGCGACTGACCGCGAGAAACGTGACCCAAGCCGTTGCTGACGGCGGTCTGTTCTGTGGTAGGCTCCGGCACGCGAGGGACCGCGCAACTTATTGAACCGTTGGAGAAATTCGTGAAAAAGCTCGTCTATGTTCTGATTTTTCTCGGCGCCCTGGCGCTGGCGCTGCCTGGCGCTTTTGGGTTCCTCGCCGAGAAAGAACACCGCCGTGTGATCGATGCGGCCCTCGAACAGGCGCCACAGGTAGGCGTAGTCGTTGACGATTTCGAACGCGGCTGGTTCAGCTCCCACGCTACCTACCGGCTTGAATACGATGACCCAACGATGCGCCAGGTTTTGATCAGCCTTTCGGAAGATGAAACTTATTACCCGCCGTCACTCGTCCTCGATACCGAAATCTACCATGGGCCTTTTGCATACAAGATGGGCGACTTTGTCCCGATCATCGGTATTTTCGATGCAACGATGAAACTCGAGATGGGGCCGGAGAAGTCCTACGACATTCCGGGAAGACTCACGACACGGATCAACATCGACGGCAGTGGTAAGACAAGCTACGAAGTGGATGCGGGTTCCGGGTCGTGGGAGAAGGCGGATTGGCGTTGGGAGGGTGCATCGATGCACGCCAACTTCAACCGCGGGATCACACGAGTGTACGGTAATGGACGTGCCGGCGTGCTGCACATCACCGGAACCGAAGGCGGTAGGATTTCGATCGGTTCAATCACTTATGACAGCGACAGTCGAAGGACAGACTACGGTTTCTGGCTGAGCGACGGAACATTCGCAATCGAGCAGATGACCGTTGAGGAAAATGACCAGCCGCTCGCGGCCGTCGATGGAATGTCTGTCGCGATGAAATCAGGCATTGCGGATGAACGCGCTTCGATAGAAATCGAGATGCGGGCCGATCGGTACTCCAGCGAAGGATGGGAAGGCGGACCGGCCGTTATGAAAATGGCCTTCAACGGTCTGGATGCTGCGAGTCTCGGCGCTTTGTATGAACTCACGATCGACATGCAGGCGGCCGAGGATCCCGACGTGGCATCGCAACGTGCGCTTCCCGAACTGATGCAGTACGCCCAGACACTCGTGACACGTGGGTTTGACCTGCGGATCGACGAGTTTCACGTCGACACGTCGATGGGCCAGATCGATGCGTTCCTGAACGTCGTCTTTCCGCAGCGCGAGGAGCCCGTCGTGCTCGGACCACAGGTGCTCGAGGGCGTTGAAGGCGACGGTTTTGCCAGGTTGCCGGTCGAGTTCGTTGAACAGTCGGCGATGGAGCAAGGCGCGTCGGGCCAGTTGCAAGCGATGGTCGACGCCGGTTTCATCCAGCTCGAAGACGGCCGCTATGTTATCGAGTTTGACTACAGCCATGGTCTGGTAACCATCAACGGCATGCCGATGCCGATTCCCGGGATC
>JAZFZN010000194.1:0-3681 GCA_036475515.1 Gammaproteobacteria bacterium | reverse complement strand
ACGGGGAATTCACATAGAACGGCTGGGCTTGCGATGCGCTCGAACTGCCAGCGGTTGGATACCGCACATGGCCGACACCCATACTGCCTTTCAGTCTGAGCATGTGCCGCTGGTGAAAAACATCCCGTACAAGACCGTTGCCCTTTCGGTAGTACAGGTGATTGCCGTCGGCCGTCATGATGCCGGCAGCATCCTGTCCACGGTGCTGCACGACGGTCAGCGCGTCGTAGAGCGCCTGGTTCGCAGGTCCCTGCCCGACGATTCCGACTATTCCGCACATCTGACGAGGCTCGCTGTGTTCATTCCGCGCAACAGACGAAGTTCTACGTCTCCGGTTCGAGCAGAGTCTCGATCGGCGCTTCTTCGAGATCCATGTATTGGGCCAATTCCTCCGGAAGCAAGCCCTCGATCCACACTGCAAGTCGCTCGTGGTATGGAATCAATCGGGATTCCGACCACCACGACTCTTCGCGCAGCGGCAGGATACCGGCGAGAATCACCAATAGCAACGCGACAATGACCATGCCCCTGGCGGCCCCGAACAGCGCGCCGACCAGCCGATCGGTACCCGACAAACCCGTGCTGCGCACCAGCAGAGACACCAGCAGATTGACGAGCCCGCCGATCACGAGTACGCCGATAAAGACACCGGCACCGGCGGCGAGCAGGCGCAATGCTTCCGACTCGATCGCTCCTTGCAACAGGTCGGCGACGGAGGGAGCGAAATGAAATCCCGCCCAGATCGCGAGCACCCAGGTTGCCAGCGAGATCGCCTCCTTCAGAAAACCGCGCAGCAGTCCGAGTACCGCGGACAAACCGATGACGGCGATGATTACGTAGTCGACAGCAATCAATGCCACTCCGGCGCCACAAGCCCGCGTTTATTCTATTGGTTTTGCAGGGATCGTGCCGGATGATCGAGACACAAGGACTGCACTTCACGGATGCCGAACCACCGCGACTGTCTGACCGTCATTCTTCAGACGCGCGGCCAGAACCTCAGCCCGATCTTTGTCCTTCTCCGGACCGACCCGTACTCGGAACATCACGCCGTGTTCGCCGGCGTGTCGCACAACAAAGGCCGGATAGTCACGCTGCATCAGTCGCTCGACAAGTCTCCGTGCATTTTCTTCGCTGGCGAAGCTGCCCACCTGTACAGCCCAGGCGATCATCGGGTCGGCCGTATCGGGAACCGGTTGTCGTACGTGTTCGAGAACGTCGGACTCAACCAGATCAGTCGGTTCAGGATCCTGTTGCTCGGCAAACGCGATGTCGCCGTCAGCATCGGCGTCGGCAGTGTTCGAACCGGGTGGTTCGATGCGGATTGTCCGCACGCCGCGTTCGGTTGAAATGTCGTTCGGTTCAGAAGCGGACTCGTCGGTCGGTCCGTCGAGTAAAGACGGAACAAAGAGCACCGCCAGACCGACGAGCACAGCCGCGCCCGCGAGCCGTTCTTTAAGACCGCGATCCAATACCCGCTACCTCCGCGGTCTCGTGGGCGTCAACCGCCATCGCTTCGCCAACCGTGTAGAAAGAACCAAAAACGACGACCCGGTCACCGTCGCAAGCATTTTCATGTGCACCGCGGCAAGCAGCGGCGACGTCAGCACAAACGCGCACAGACCGCCCCGTGATTCGGGAGACTTTCTCGGCGAGTGCTTCGGCCGGCAAGGCACGTGAACTGTCCGGTGCCGCGACAAACCAGCAGTCAATCCGTGATCCGACGCAGTCGATGATGCTGTCTGCATCCTTGTCGTCCAGAACTCCAAAAACCCCCATCGTTCTGCCTTCATGAGTCCCTGCGTCAAGATTCGCCGCAAGGACGGCGGCGGCGTCCGCGTTGTGCGCAACGTCGTAGATCCAGACCACCGGGCCCTCGTGGCACTGGAAACGAGCCGGCAACGACGTCCGCGCGATGCCTGATCTGACGGCGCTCAAAGACAGGTCAAACCGGTCCTGCAGCGCTTCCAGTGCGGCCAACGCGGAGGCGGCGTTGTCGTACTGGACCGCGCCCGGTACGGGCGGCGCCGGCAGATCGCACCAGGATTGCTCACATCCGTACCAGTCCCAGACACCGTCGTGCTGACGAATCTCGAAATCGGTACCGATGACACGCCAGTCGGCACCGATGTCGGTCGCAGTTTTTGACAAGGCAAGTGGCGGATCGCGGTCGCCACAGATGGCGGCCCGTCCTGCCCTGAATATTCCGGCTTTCTCGGCTGCGATCTGTTCCCGATCTATCCCGAGGTATCCGGTGTGATCCAGGCCGACGGATGTAACGATCGCCGCATCCGGATCGACAGCATTGACCGCATCGAGTCGGCCACCCATGCCGACTTCCAGCAAAGCGACATCGACACCGGTTCGGCGGAACACATCCAGTGCGGCAAGGGTGCCGAATTCGAAATAGGTCAGCGTCGTATCACCGCGTCCGGTATCTATGACCGCGAAACTGTCCAACAACAGAGCGTCGTCCGCTTCGCGACCGTCGACTCGAATACGTTCGTTGTATCGGAGCAGGTGCGGAGACGTATAAAGACCGGTTCGCGCCCCGCAACAACGAAGAATCGAATCGAGGTAGGCGAGACAGGAACCCTTGCCGTTGGTGCCGCCTACGGTGATGACGATAAACGGGAGCGTGTCGAGGTGCACTGCGTCAAGCACGGTCCGGACGCGATCCAGACCGAGGTCGATCTCGCGCCAGTGCAATGATTCGAGCCGGCTCAGCCAGGCATCCAGGCCGGCGTGCCTCATATGCTTCGACATATCGTCTATGCAGCGCGATTGGAGGAATCAGTGAGCATCGCGAGCAGGTCTGCAACGGTATCGCGCATCTCGCGTCGATCGACAATCATGTCGATTGCACCGTGCTCCAACAGAAACTCACTGCGTTGGAAACCTTCGGGCAGGGTTTCGCCTACGGTCTGCTGAATCACACGCGGGCCAGCGAAACCAATCAGCGCACCTGGTTCGGCGATGTTGATGTTGCCCAGCATCGCAAGGCTGGCCGAAACGCCACCCGTGGTCGGGTCAGTCATCACCGAAATAAAGGGAATGCCTTGCTTACCGAGACGCGCGAGCACCGCGCTGGTTTTCGCCATCTGCATCAGTGAAAGCAATGCTTCCTGCATGCGGGCACCCCCACTCGCCGAAAAACACACGAGCGGTATTTTTTCATCGATGGCGCGCTGCGCCCCACGCGCAAAGCGTTCGCCGACGACGGACCCCATGGATCCACCCATGAATTTGAACTCAAACGCACAAACGATAACAGGTCGGTCTTTGAGGCGACCTTTTACGACCACCAGCGCATCGCTCTCATCGGTCGCTTTTTGGGCCTGAACAATGCGATCTTTGTAGCGCTTGCTGTCTTTGAACCTGAGCACGTCGACCGGTTTCAGGTTGGGATCCAGTTCCTGTCCGCTGTGTTCGTCGAGAAACCACGCCAGCCGTTGACGTGCCGATATACGCAGATGGTGTTCGCACTTCGGGCAAACGTTGAGTGTTCGTTCGAGTTCGGCGCGATACAACACGGCGTCACAGGCCGGACATTTGGTCCACAGACCTTCCGGCACCGATCGCGTGCGCCGCTTGGTCGAGATCTTCGATGGCAACAGCTTGTCGAACCAGCCCATTGCTATGCCTGAGTCGCGAAAGTCGTGATTCTATCAGTACTACCCA
>JAZFZN010000193.1:0-2179 GCA_036475515.1 Gammaproteobacteria bacterium | reverse complement strand
GTTGCACGTGGTTCGTGATCCGGAACGATCAAACCGAGCGCATCGAAGTCTTCACGGTTGTACCGAATGAACTCTTCAGTCAGTTCACCGAACGCAATGCCCCTTTCCGCGGCACGCTTGATGATCTTGTCATCGATGTCCGTGATGTTGCGGACATAGGTCAACTCATAGCCCAGATGCCGCAGATAGCGTGCAATCACGTCGAATACCACGAGCATGCGTGCGTGTCCGATGTGCAAAAAGTCATATACGGTCATGCCACATACGTACATCCGCACGCGACCGGCTTCGATTGGTTCGAACGTTTCCTTCTTGCCGGACAGACTGTTGTGTATTTGCAGTGAGTTCACACAAGTTCAGACCCGTGTCGGTTTTGCATTCTTGCAGGACTCGACGGCCGCTTCGAGTCGCGCGCGGACACCGTCACTGCCGATGTATTCGCAGATACGGACGAACTCCGGTCCGTGAAGCGTTCCGGTCAAAGCGGCACGTAACGGCTGATATAGACGCTTGCCGCTCGCGCCGGTGCGCTTGCCGACTCTCGCGGCAAAGCTGTCGAATCGTCCGCCGCTGAGGCATTCGATTGCCGCACGAAAAAACGGTTCTCCCGCGTCTTCGATCGCAGACAGTGCTTCCGGATCGATTACCAAGGATGCATCACCGACACGTTTCGCCCACTCGAGGGCTTCGTCGGGCAACACGACGTTGTCATGCACGAGTTCCGAAAACAGAGGACCATTCCCGACGGGCAGGTGGGTACGGATGTTGTCTCCCGAAGGATGCTGCCAGGCGTCCATCCACTCCCATGCAGCCGCGACACCGAGTCGCAAAACGGCTTCCTTCTGCCAATGCAGCAACGCCGCCTCGTCTTGCCGTGCCGGCGAACGCGATAATCTGGACGGCTCGAAGTCCCGCGCCAGACCATCGAGGTCTTTGAGTTCCGGACCCACGTCCGATCGCCCCAGCCGTGCGAGGTGATTCAGTATTGCCTCGGGAAGGAATCCGCGCTTTCTGAGATCGTCACATGATTCGGTGCCACGGCGCTTCGACAATGGCGCACCGGTTGCGTCGACGACCAGCGACAAATGCCCGTAGCGAGGAACATCCAGATCCAGCGCATCGTGCAACAACAACTGCCGGGGCGTGTTCGACAAGTGGTCTTCGCCACGCAACACGTGTGTGACACCCATCAGCGAATCGTCGACCGCATTGGCAAAGAAAAAAGCCGGTGAGCCATCCGACCGACGGATAACAAAATCTCCGAGATCGTCGGTCGCGTATTCCTGCGGACCGCGAACGAGGTCGTCGAAGTCGATCTGTCGGGCGGGCGGCACGCGAAATCGCAGTGTCGCGGCTACACCCGCATCGAGCTTTGCCGCCCGCTCGGCATCGCTCAACCGCGCACAAGTCCCTGGATAGCGCGGTGCCCGCCCGGCTGCTTGCTGTACACGGCGCGATGCAGCCAGTTCCTCGACACTGCAGAAGCACGGGTAAGCATGATCGCCTGCCTCGAGTGCAGCGAAAGATTTGGCATAGATTTCGGTGCGTTCGGACTGTCGATACGGTCCACTGGTACCGGACCGTTCAGGACCCTCGTCCCAGTGCAAACCCAGCCAGCTGAGGTCTGCCATCAACTCATTCACATGTGCATCGTCGGAACGCCCTGCATCGGTATCCTCAATCCGCAATAGAACCTGCCCCCCGTGGCGCCGCGCGAACAACGCGTTGAACAAAGCGGTCCGAAGATTGCCCAGGTGCAACCGCCCGGTCGGGCTGGGTGCGAAGCGTGTTCTGACGGTTGCCGGCGCCATAGCGCGGCAATACTAACCTGAATCGGTCGACCTGTGGCCCGCGATCAATCTGTTGATCCTCAAGCTTTTTGTCCTGCCAACGCCGAGCCATTATCATGTTCCGCGATGAACACTTTCTCGTTCGGCTTGATCGCCGCCGTGCTGGTCGCTGCGGGTTCGGTAAGCGCCGCAGTCGGCAATGATCGTGTCGTCTTCGAAACCACTGCGGGGCGTTTTGTTGTCGAACTCGATGCACACCGTGCACCGCTGACTGTCGACAATTTTTTCGGGTATGTAGATGACGGTTTCTACGACGGCACGATCTTTCATCGTGTGATCGCCGGCTTCGTAGCTCAGGCCGGTGGCTTCACCGAGTCGCTGGAACAGAA
>JAZFZN010000192.1:0-5315 GCA_036475515.1 Gammaproteobacteria bacterium | reverse complement strand
TGTCGTCCTGCTGGGCGCGTTCTACGCGTGGCCGAATATCTATCCGACCGATCTGGCCATCGAGGTGACCTTGCGTTCGGGCGAAGCCGCAACGGCCAGTACGGTAACGACACTCGAACGTACACTGGCCGCTGGAGATATCGACCCGGACGCGATCTATCTCGACGAGGGGCGTGTGATCGTGCGTTTCTCTAATGTCGAAGACCAGCTCAAAGCCATCGTTCCGATCCGTTCATCACTGGATGAGGATCGTTACGTCGCAGCCTTGACACTCGTACCGCGGGTACCCGGCTGGATGCGGAAAATCGGGCTTGAACCGATGAGTCTCGGTCTCGACTTGCGTGGCGGCGTCTATTTTCTCTATCAGGTCGATATGGACGCCGCCCTGAACCAGGCACTCGAAAACTTTGCAAGGGATTACCGCGGATTGCTACAACGCAACGACATTCGGTATTTCACGGTGCGTCAGGTTGGCGATTCGATTCAGATTCCGTTGCGTGACGGCACACAAATCGCCGAAGCGCGTCGCCTGATCCAGCGCGACAATCAGGGTCTCGAGTTCTCCGAAGGTGTCGACGACCGTGGCAATGCGATGTTGACGATCCGGATGTCGGAACCTGAGATCCGCCAGCGCAAGGACTTCGCGATTCAGCAGAACATTGCGACCTTGCGCGAACGTCTGAACGAACTCGGTCTCGCCGAACCACTCGTGCAACGTCAGGGTGAATCACGCATCGTAGTGCAAATGCCCGGTGCACAGGATCCGTCGCAGATCGAACGTGTGCTGGGTGCTACCGCAACACTGGAATTTCATGCTGTCGACGATGACGGCGATGCGTTCGCAGCCCGCGACCGAGGAAAGGCTCCACCGGGAAGAATGCTGTTCGAGTACGAAGGGTTCCCGATACTTCTGAATCGCGAAGTGATCGTGTCTGGTGATCAACTCACGGATGCAACACAGGGCTTCGATCAACAGTCAGGCTCGCCCGCCGTGTTTGTCCGGCTTGACTCGCAGGGTGCCCGCCGGATGCTGCAACACACGAAGGCGCACGTCGGGGACCGAATGGCCGTGCTGTTCGTCGAGGAAAAGGCCGATCTGATCGAACGCGACGGTGAAATCGATTTCGTGCGCCACACGGAAAGGCGCGTCATCAACGCCGCGACTGTCCAGGGCGTGTTCAGTCGAAGTTTCCAGATCACCGGAATGACCACTGTCGAAGCACGCGACCTGTCATTGCTGTTGCGTGCAGGTTCGCTGGCAGCGCCGATCTTCAAGGTAGAGGAGCGCACTGTCGGGCCGAGCCTCGGTCAGGACAACATCGACCAGGGGCGCCAGGCGATCCTGGTCGGTTTCGCACTGGTCGTGATCTTCATGTTCATTTACTACAAGTGGTTCGGTCTGGTGGCCAATCTGGCGTTGTTCACGAACCTGGTAATGATCGCCGGTGTGCTGTCCTTCTTCCAGGCCTCGCTGACCTTGCCCGGTATTGCGGGTATCGTGTTGACGGTCGGTATGGCAGTAGACGCCAATGTTCTGATTTTCGAACGAATACGAGAAGAACTGCGCAATGGCAACACACCGCAAGCAAGCATCCATGCGGGCTACGAGAAAGCGTTTTCGACGATCGCGGACGCAAACATAACCACCTTCATCGCGGCGATTGTTTTGTTCACATTCGGAACGGGTCCGATCAAAGGCTTTGCGATCACCCTGTCGATCGGTATCGCGACTTCGATGTTTACTTCGATCGTCGGTACGCGCGCTGTCGTCAATCTCTTGTTCGGCAATCGTCGCCTCGAAACGGTACCGGTTTGACGGGGTAGCCCATGGAACTGTTCAAACGAGAAACACACATCGACTTCATGGGCACGCGTACGCTTGCGCTCGTGCTGTCCGGCATTCTGATCGCAGCATCCATCTTTGCACTGGCGACGCGCGGACTGAATCTCGGTATCGACTTCACCGGCGGCGTGCTGATCGAAGTCGGTTATCCGCAAAGTGTCGAGTTATCTGAAGTGCTTGATGTCTTGGAAGCTGGTGGCTTCGATAAAGCGGTCGTGCAGCATTTCGGGACGTCGCACGAAGTGCTGGTGCGTCTGCCGCCGGAAGAGGGGCGTGAAGGCGGCGAAGTACGCGACCAGATTGAATCGGAACTCAAGAAAACCGAACCCGGCATTGAAATGCGGCGTGTCGAGTTCGTCGGACCGCAGGTCGGAGAAGATCTGACTGAGCAGGGCGGTCTGGCGATGTTGTTTGCACTGATGATGATCATGGCGTACATCGCGTTCCGCTTTCAGTGGAAGTTTTCAATCGGCGCCGTCGCTGCGCTGGTACACGATGTCATTATCACGCTCGGTGTGTTTTCGTTCACGCAACTGCCGTTCGATTTGTCTGTGCTGGCATCGTTACTGGCGGTCATCGGTTACTCGCTGAATGACACGATCGTAGTATTCGATCGTATCCGAGAGAATTTCTTGAAGATGCGGCGTGCGAGCCCGGTAGAGGTCATCAACGCGTCGGTCAACCAGATGCTGCCACGCACGCTGATCACCAGTTTCACGACATTGCTCGTGTTGTTTTCGCTGTATTTCCTCGGTGGCGAGGCGCTCGTGCCGTTCTCGATCGCGTTGATCATTGGCATCGTCGTCGGTACCTATTCCTCGATCTACATCGCGAGCGCAGCTGCCCTGTTGTTGAACGTGTCGACACGCGACCTGTTGCCGCCACAACGGGACGATTCAGAGGCCGGCGCGATTCGCTGATCGCGTGCTTATTTGAGTTCAGCCGTGACGTGCGGCTGCAACAGCTGCAATAAGGGTTTGAATACTTTTGGACCCGCCGCAGCGATATTGCCGGTCTCGAGATAGTTCTCGCCACCCGACAAGCCGCTTACGAATCCGCCGGCTTCCCGAATCAGCAGCACACCGGCCGCCATGTCCCACGGCTTCAAACCGATTTCCCAGAAGCCGTCGAGTCGGCCGGCCGCGACATAGGCCAGATCCAGTGCGGCAGCCCCGGCACGGCGCACACCAGCGGTCTGAGCGATGATGCTCTTCAGCATATCCATGTACGCGTCGGCCGAGTCCAGGTTCGCGCGATACGGGAATCCGGTTCCGATCAGGGCGCCGCTCAGACCGATGTGATTGCTCGCACGGATACGCCGGCCGTCCAGCTGGGTGCCCGCACCCCTCGTCGCCGTGAACAGCTCCTGCCGCAATGGATCGTAGACAACGGCCTGCTCGAGTTTTCCACGGCGTTGTAGCGCGATCGAGACGCCGAATACGGGGAATCCATGTATGAAATTGGTTGTGCCGTCGAGCGGGTCGATGATCCACAGATGGTCATTGCCGTCGTGGGCACCGCTTTCTTCGGCGAGAAACGCGTGGTCCGGGTGGTGATGGCGGATCGTCCGGATGATTTCCTCTTCCGCCAGACGATCGACTTCGGTGACGAACTCGTTTTGTCCCTTGACGGTTACGCGCGATGCATCGAAATGATTCAACGAACGCACGATAATCTCGCCGGCGGAACGTGCAGCACGAATGGCTATATTGAGCAGGGGGTGCATAGGACGAGGCACCGGAATTCAGCGGGCGCGTAGAATATCAGGAAACGGAACCATTGTGATGAAGCTGCCGATTCGAATAGTCCTCGTGAATACCTCGCATCCGGGAAACATCGGGGCGTGTGCGCGTGCGATGAAGACCATGGGTTTGTCGAAACTCGTCCTGGTCGCCCCGAAACGTTTTCCCGATGCCGATGCAACGGCGCGTGCGTCCGGTGCGGATGATGTGCTCTACCACGCGCGCGTCACCGAAACCCTCGACGAAGCGATCACGTCCTGTGGACTGGTTGTCGGGGCCAGCGCCCGGTTGCGCAGCCTTTCCTGGCCGGTGATCGGGCCACGGGAATGCGGTCGCGATGTCGTTGCCGCTGCCTCTCAGGCCCCGGTGGCCGTCGTCTTTGGCAACGAACAGTCCGGACTGTCCAACGAGGAACTGGAGCGCTGCAGATTCCTGGTCCACATACCGACGAACCCCGGGTACGGTTCTCTGAATCTGGCGATGGCCGTGCAGATCATCGTCTACGAGATCCGGATGGCGTCGATCGGGTCGGGTGAGGGCATTGACCAGCAACCCATGGGCGACGGCCGTGCGAGCGCCGCCGACATGCAGCTTTTCTACACCCACCTCGAACAGGTACTGACCGAAACCGGCTTTCTCGATCCGTCGAACCCGCGACATCTGATGAGGAGGCTGCGAAGGCTGTTCAACCGGGCGGAACCGGATGCCGATGAGCTGGGTATCCTTCGGGGTATGCTTTCCTCGACCCAGCGCAGATCGAACCGTTGAGGCCAGGTCGGCTGGCCTCTAGAATACTCGCCGCGCATCACTGATTCACGGAAGACTCTTGAAGAAACCAGTTTATCTCGACTACGCCGCGACGACCCCAGTGGACCCGCGTGTCGCCGAAAAGATGGCAGCGTGCCTGACCACCTCGGGCTTGTTTGCGAACCCGGCATCCACTTCACACCTGCCAGGGCGCGAGGCACGTGGGCTCGTGGAACTCGCACGCGCGGAGGTGGCCGATCTGGTCGGCGCGGATCTGCTCGAGATCGTATTCACCTCGGGCGCGACGGAATCCGACAATCTGGCGATCAAGGGCGCCGCGCATTTCAACGCCGATCGTGGCAAACACGTGGTGACCTGTCGAACCGAACACAAGGCCGTTCTGGATACCTGCAAGCAGCTCGAGCAGGAAGGCTTCGATGTGACCTACCTGGTGCCGGACTGCAGCGGAATCCTCGAGCGGGAACAGATTGCCGACGCACTGCGGTCCGATACCGTGCTGGTCTCGTTCATGCACGTGAACAATGAGACCGGTGTCGTGCACGACATCTCCGCTATCGGAGCCCTGTGCCGGGAGCGGGGTGTTCTGTTTCATGTCGACGCCGCGCAAAGCACCGGCAAGCTTCCGATCGACCTGAGCACTGTGCCCGTCGACCTGATGTCTTTTTCGGCACACAAGATCTATGGTCCCAAGGGCATCGGAGCGTTGTATGTGCGACGTGAACCTCGTGCGTTTATCGAACCTCAAATGCACGGGGGCGGACATGAGCGTGGTTTGCGTTCCGGGACGCTCGCTACACATCAGATCGTCGGCATGGGAGACGCGTTCCGGATCGCGGGCGAAAGCATGGCCGAGGACTCCGCGCGGATCCGCAAACTGCGCGACCGATTGTGGGAAGGAATATCCGAACTGCCTGGCGTGTATCAGAACGGTTGTGCCGAACGCAGGGTCTGCGGTGTTCTGA